>CAZYRQ010000184.1:0-4711 GCA_964649455.1 uncultured Lentisphaerales bacterium | reverse complement strand
CCGCCGCATTCTCACTGGTCATGCGATCAAGATGAGGCCAAATGAAAAGACCGTGAGGTGTCGAGGGAAAGCGACAGATTTTTGAGCGATTTTTGAGCGCGCCATCGCTGGGTTTTACCGCCGCAGGCGGCGGGAAAGAAAGCGCGCTCGGGCGCGCGCAGTCAAAAACGGCAACTCCCCATGCGCACAGCCTTGCGCTCGGACAAGCAGGGCGCAGGTTACGCTTGCCGGAACGCACCCCTCCACACCCCCGCACAGGACAGGCAGGCCTGCCGGTCACGGACGGCACTGAGGCCGTCCCTCCAGTCTTAATCACCCGCGCCGGGTTCTGTCCCGGCCGGGTTCTGTTGCCGTAAAATCGTCGGCGGTGGGACTATATACAGCCGCGGGCGTGAGAGCGGTGGGGGTGCTTAGTCGCCTTTCATCCACGGGGCGAGGCGCGGGGCCAGCATCTGTTCGAGCGCCGGCGTCACCTGCCAGAAGTCGCGCAGGGCGAGGTACTCCTCGACCACCAGTCCCTGTCCCTTCGCCAGCCCGGCCGTGGCCCGCAGCAGCAGGTTGCGGGCGGTCGCCTCGGGCGCGACGAACTCCACGATCTTCACGCGGTAGCCCAGCAGGCGCAGGATCTGCGCCCGGAAGGCGTCGGTCAGCAGGTCGGCCTGTCGTTCGCGCAGGATGTTGTGGCGCAGCAGGGCGCGCATCGGGCCGCTGTCGCGGAGCTGGCGCTGCAGGTCGTGCTGGCAGCAGGGCGCGACCAGCAGCGTCTCGGCTCCCCACTCCACGCCGCGCGCCAGCGCGAGGTCCGTCGCGGCGTCGCAGGCGTGCAGGCTCAGCAGCAGGTCGGGGCGGACATCGAGCGTGCAGTCGGCCAGGTCGGCGGCCAGGAAGGTCGCGTCGCCGGCCAGGTCGAGGTCGCGCGCCAGCGCGTTGGCCTTCTCGACCAGCGCGGCGTTGCGGTCGATGCCGCGGACCCGGACCGTGAGCCCGCGAACCTGCCGCAGGTAGAGCGTGGCGGCCAGGGTCAGGTAGGCCAGGCCGCAGCCGCAGTCGACAATCTCCACCGGGCGGTCGGGCGTCTTCTCCGGCAGGGCGGTCTCCAGTTCGCGCAGGAAGGCGTTGACCTGGTCGTACTTGCCGCGCATCGAGGCGCGGATGCCGCCGTTGCCGTCGCCGATGCCGGTCGCGCGCAGCAGCGCCGCCGCGTCGAACTGCATCAGCGGCTGCTGCTTGACCCGGTCATGGGGCGGGGGTGCCGCGGGCGCGGCGTCGGGTTGCACCTTGCCCCGCGAGACCAGCGCGCGGCCCTTGCGCGTCATGCGGACGTGGAGATCGCCGGCGGGGGATTGTAGATGGTATTCGCGCGGCCCCGTGGCCTGCAACAGCCGTTCAAGCGTTTCGGCGAGCGCCTCGCGCGTGGTCAGATTGCGGACCGTGGTGCGTCCCGCCTCCACGCGCTCGGCCTGCCAGCAGACGACGTCGCGGATCACGAGGGGACGCAGGCTCTCGCGTTTGGCGCCGCCGCCTTGGTGCCGCACCAGCGTGAGTCGCAGCCACTCGCCCGTATCGAGGATCCGCTTCCGGAACTCGGCCAGCAGCACCGCATCGAGGGCGGTGCGGCAGCCGTCGTCGTCCGGCAGGGACTGGATGTCGTCAGAAGTCATACATCACACCGATCCTCAGGCTGCTTTCCGTGCCGACCGTGAAGTCGGCGAAACCTCGCCAGGGGGAGACGCCTGCCCAGGCGCCGAAACCGAAGGCGAGGGGTTGGCTGCGTTCGGCCTCGATGGAAAGCTCCTGCCCGTTCAGGTTCAGCCCGCCATCCACATCGATCGAACCGAGGGGCTGCAGGTTGAGGTTGGCGAAGAGGCCCCACCACTCCCGGGAATAGGAGAGTTCCATGTCGAGCCAGAGGGCCAGTTCGGTCACGGTGACGCTGCTGGTATCCGATTCGTAGACCACGTCGATCGTGGCATTCGTCCCCGCGTGTCCGACCGCGGTGGTGCTCTTGAGATCCAGCTTGTCCTGGCTGATGGAGAAGCGCCCGCCGAAGGTGGCCTCCCAGCGTCCCTGCCGGAGGAAGGGGCGCCGGTAGCCGAGCGACATAGACCATCCCGTGCCATCGTCCAGTTCGGCCTCCGTGACATCCATGCCGTACGGGAGCAGGGCACCGCCGGAAACGGACGGCGAGAGACCCAGGCTGGCGGTCCAGCCATGCCAGCTCATCGCCCCGCCAATGGTTGTGCGGGAGAGATCGTTCTCGCGCCCGCGCTTGCCGTCCACCTTCCAATCAAGGGCCGAGTCGTGGAACGGCGCCAGCCAGCCGATGACATGCCACGCGGTACTCGGCGGCGGCAGCGGCGTGCGCGGTCTTGGCGGCGCGGGATCCACCAGCGGGGGGATGGGAATCGGTTCGGGAACCGGAGGCGGCGGTGCCAGCGGGGGCGGCTGTTCGCGCGGGGTGACGGCGGGCGCAGTCGGCGTAGTCCCCGCAGTCGCTACGCGCCAGGAGAAGGCGTACATTAGCCCGTTAAGCTCCAGGAGCCGCCCCTCGATCGTCTGGACCGGGCCATAGACCCGTCCGGAGGCAAGGGAGATGAACGAGAGCCGGTCGGGCGGCACGATCCGCATCTGGTACCCGTGGCCGTCCACCTGCGCCCGACCGCCGTCCTGCAACATGTAGGGTCCGAATACGCGCTCCGTCCGCACCGCCTGCAGGGTGAAGGACTCCGCTCCCGTCAGGGCGTGGACGCCTAAGGCGAAGGCGCAAAGCGCGGCGGCAAGCGGAAGACGGGAGCGGCGGAAAGCAGCGGACATCGGCAGGCCTCGTTGAAATCCCTTGTCGTCGATTCCCTTGCATCGGCGGCCCGCGGCAGGCGATTCCGATCCGGCGCGCGGTCCCGTGCAAGGCCTGCGCATACTGTCGCATCTTTTCCGCCGGGCATCAAGCGGTAATCCGGACATGTCGCGCGTTCTTACTGTCCCGCCAGCCAGCGGCCAGCGCAACGCTGGCCGCTGGCTGGCGGAGGTAGCGCTGAGATTTGACAGGATGACGGGATTGACAGGATTTTGACTGCGCGCGGCTCCGCGCTCTTTCCCGCCGCCTGCGGCGGTCAAACCAGCGAGGGGGGTGAGGTATTGAGCGATGTGTCCCGCGGAGCAGGCTCCGCTATAGAATGCGCGCCGAGCCGTTCCATGATGACCGCGACCGAGTCTTTGCTCAAGGCACCGGAAAGCGGCGCGTCAGGGCGGTGACCTCGCTGCGGATGCGCGCCTGCAAGGCGGTGTCGCCGATCGCCTTCAGGATCGAGACGATCCAGCCGCCGATCTGGCGCATCTCGGCCTCGCCCATGCCGCGCGTCGTGACCGAGGGCGTGCCGAGGCGGATGCCGGAGGTGACGAAGGGGCTCTTGCTGTCGAAGGGGATCGTGTTCTTGTTGACGATGATGCCCGCCGCGTCCAGCGCGGCCGAGGCGTCCTTGCCGGTGAGGCCCGCGGCCGCGACGTCGACGAGCAGCATGTGGTTCTCCGTGCCCCCGGAGACAATGCGGAAGCCGGCGGACGCCAGCGTGGCGGCCAGCGTGCCGGCGTTGCGGACAATCTGGGCGGCGTAGGCGCGAAAGGCGGGATCGAGGGCCTCCTTGAAACAGACGGCCTTGGCGGCGGTGGTGTGCTCCTGCGGACCGCCCTGCAGTCCCGGGAAGACCGTCTTGTCGATCGCCTGCGCATAGGCCTGGCGGCACAGGATCAACCCGCTGCGCGGACCGCGCAGCGTCTTGTGCGTCGTGGAGGTCACGACGTCGGAATACGGCACGGGACTCGGATGGGCGCCGCCGGCCACGAGACCGGCGATGTGCGCCATGTCGACCATCAGCCGCGCGCCCACCTTGTCGGCGATGGCGCGGAAGCGGGGGAAGTCCAGCGTGCGCGCGTAGGCGCTGGCGCCGGCGACGATCAGCTTCGGCTTGCAGGCGACGGCCTGCGCCTCGAGGGCGTCGTAGTCGAGCTGCTCGGTCTTGGGCGAGACCTGGTAGGCCTCGATCTTGAAGAGGCGTCCGGAGAAGTTCACCGGGCTGCCGTGCGTCAGGTGTCCGCCCTGGTCAAGGCTCATGGCCAGGATCGTGTCGCCCGGCTGCAGCAGCGCAAAGTAGGCGGCCATGTTGGCCGCGCTGCCGCAGTGCGGCTGGACGTTGGCGTGTTCGGCGCCGAAAAGCGCGAGGGCGCGCGCGATGGCCAGGCGCTCGACGGCATCGACCGGCTGGCAGCCGCCATACCAGCGCTTGCCGGGGTAGCCCTCGGCGTACTTGTTGGTGAGGACGCTGCCCTGCGCCTCGCGGACGCTGCGGGAGACGTAGTTCTCCGAGGCGATCAGGTTGATCGTCGCGTCCTCCTGCGCGACATGCGCGCCGATGGCGGCATGGATCTCGGGGTCGGTGCGTCCGAGCGTCGCAAACTCGCTGAGGCGCCCGGCCCGCTCGATCTGCGCCAGTCGGCACGCATGACGCTCGTTGCCGGGCTCGACGCCCTGGAAGTCGGTCGCAATCCAGGCGGAAGTGATCGCGGCCAGCTCGTCGGCCGGATGGCAGCCGCCCGCCAGCACCAGGACGTTGACATCGTTGTGCGACCGTCCCCGGCGGGCGCGCTCGACGGTGTCGCATACTGCGGCGCGGATGCCGGCGAAGCGGTTGGCGGCGATCGCCATGCCGGTGCCGGT
>CAZYRQ010000183.1:0-4723 GCA_964649455.1 uncultured Lentisphaerales bacterium | reverse complement strand
TACGCGGCTGAGGAGCAGATGCGGGGCGCCGATCTGCGGGGGCTCTGAGGCCGGGCTCCGCAGCGGATGCGGCTGTCATTTTTCAGATGACGACGCAGGAGTGGACGATCGGCTCTCGATCAGACGCCGCAGTCGCTCCTTCAGAATATCCTGCTGGCTGCGCTCCGTGGCGCTCCGGCTGAACTGCTCCAGCGCGAACTGGGCCAGCAGTTCCTGGAGCAGGCCGGCGTCGAGCGTCCGCAACCGGCTCCAGGCCATCAGCTCGTTCGAGGGCAGCACGAGTTCCCACACGAGGCTGTCGCCCTCGCGCAACGCCCGCCAGCAGAGGGCGTCCCCGGGAAACGGCAGCTGGCCCAGGGCATCCCGCAGGGAGGGCAGCGCGCCGGCCGCCGCGCGCAGCGTGGCGATCGGGGCGCACTGGCCCGCGCCGAGCAGCGTCTGCGAAGGACGACGCGGCGCGAACCGCCGTCCTGTCTGGTCGAGCAGCGAGAGGGCGTCGCCGCCGGACGTTTGCTTGAGCAGTTCCTCCAGCGTGCCCCGCGCCCCCCGGACGATGATTAGGCTGCGGTTCGGGCAGGCCATCTCCACCGTGCCCAGCCCCAGCATTTGAACGAGCACCTCGTCCAGACCACTGCCGCCTAGGCTGTTGGTTGCCGCGTGTGCCGCGACCTGGTAGCCGATGATCCGAAGTTGGCCCCACGTCCGGGGTGGCAGCGCGCGGATACGCGGCGAGGGATGTGCCGGCGTGGGCAGCAGCGACTCGAGGATGCTCAGGGCGGCCTCGGCCTTGCGGGCGTCGTCGAATCCGAAGATTTGCAGTCCGCAGAGCCCCGCAGCGCCCGGGGCCTTGAACAGGCCGGAGGCATGCTGGCCATTGAGCACCGGGAGCAGCAGCTTGACCCATCCCTCCACGCACGGCGCCACGCGCAGGCCCAGCAGTTGCGTGGCGTCGGCCAGCCGTTCCAGCCAGGGCGCAGTCGTGGCGGGCAGCGCCGGCAGGAGCGCGGGCAGCACGCTGATCTCACCGTTCAGAAGCGGCACCGGAAGCTGGCTTCCGAACGTTGGCGGCGGGGTCTGCAGACCGGCCAGCCGGGACGCCAGGGATGACGCAGGCGGTGCCTGCAGCCGGAGGGTGACGCGAAGCTCGCGGATGCCCGCGTCGAACCCCAGATCGATCAAGTCGAAGGCCGCGCAGAAGGCACCGAGCTCGCGCAGGTGGTCGTTCAGGGACTGCGCGCCGCCGGCGGCACCAGCGGTACCGTCGACGTTCAGCGAGGCCGCAAGCTGCAGAAAGAGGCCGCACAGCCCGCCGTCGACCGTGAGGCGCAGGGGCGTTCCCAGGTCGGCGGCCTCGGTCAGCGTACGGTCGCGGCGATGCAGCGCGAGCCAGCGCAGACCGTCGATCTCTGTGGAGACCAGCGCATGTCCCTCGGCGATCGCGAGCGCAACGAAACCGGGGCCCTCCGGGTTGACGGGATCCGAGAAGGTGTGGATGCCCCCCTTCCGGATCGCCGAGCCGAAGCGTGTCTTCATGGCGGCGAGCAGTTCCTCCCCTTGCTTGTCGGCCAGCGGCAGCAGCACCGCCGGCAGGGGCGCCCTGTCGGGCGGATCAGGCGACAGGAGAAAGAGGTGGCCGGGACGGTAGAGGTCGATTCCCTCGAACCCCTGCACGAGCAGCAGGGCGGCGAACTGCCGCCGGAACCACGCGTCACCCGCCGCGAAACCCGCGCCTTCGGAACCAAGCCCCGCGCGTTGCAGCAGGCGGGCGCCACTGTCGAACGAGAGGATGATCATCGGCTTGAAACCGGCATAGCCATCCGCCGCCCGCAGGCAGGGCACGGCGCACAGCGCGAGCAGGTGCGCGAGCAGCAGGAAACGGCGGAGGCGTGGGGCGCGCATCATCAACGCTCCTACCGGCCGAGGCGCGCGGCCAGTGACTCGACGAGACCGGTCAGTTCGGGGCGGGCCGTGACACAGGCGCCGCGCTGGTTGTTGATGCGCCAGCGGCAGGCGGCGAGGCCCGGCGCGCCGGGATCGGTGCCGCGGGGCCGCGCCGGTTCGTCGAGCAGCCCGGCGTCGACAAACTGCTGCAGCATCTGCCGCGCCTCCGCAGGCGTCATGCCCAGCTTCTCCTGTGTGAGGTTGTTCCACTGGAGATGCTCGGTGTCCACGGCGAAGTCATCCGCCACCTGGGGACTCTCGCCTTGAGCGAACTGGAGGTAGCCCGCGCCGACGATCTCGATGCGGCAGGGCGGACGGCCCGCCGCCAGCGGCCGGTAGCGGATCGTCAGCCAGTTCAATTGGGACTCGTTGACCTCCACGGGCGGCCCCGGCGGAAAGAGCGAGGCGCACCCTGCGGCCGTCAGCAGCCCGAGCGCCAGCCAAAGGCGGCGCACAGCGATCCATCCGGACGGCGCGATACGTTTCATGCCCGCAGTCTACCACACCCGTCGTGGAGAAAGCTATGGACGGGCAGGGGCCCCGAACTGCCGGCTTGACGGGAAACGCGCGTTTTGTCAACGTGTTCCTGGATCCATCGCCTGCGACGGAACGGCAGGCCTCTGACAGACGACTCTGATTCCCGTACCGGAAAACCGGCGGGCCTGTGCGCCACGCCATTGGAGATGTTCTCTTGACGCAAGCCAAAGCGAAGGTCATGGACTACGTGCGCATCGCGCGGGTCGACCACTGGATCAAGAACCTTTTCATCCTGCCCGGCTTCGCGGTGGCCGTCTTCATGCTGTCGCCCCGGCCCGCGCTCGACGCCGACGTCTGGGCCGGCCTGGCCGTCGCGCTGCTGGCCACGTGCCTGGCCGCCTCGGCCAACTACGTGATCAACGAGTGGCTCGACGCGCGCTTCGACCGCTTCCATCCGACCAAGAAGCACCGCCCCGTCGTCGTGTCCGACGTTAAATTCGGATACGTCATGGCCGAGTACGCTGGGCTGGCCGTGGCGAGCCTGGCCCTGGCATTGCTGGTCAACCTCTACTTCGCCGCGACGGTCGCCTGGCTGCTGGCCATGGGCGTCGTCTACAACGTGGAGCCCTTACGCACCAAGGACGTGCCGTTCCTCGATGTCCTGTCGGAATCGGTCAACAACATGATCCGCATGCTGCTCGGGTGGTTCGTCGTGACCTCGGATCGTCTGCCGCCCAGCAGCATCCTCCTCGGCTACTGGATGGGCGGCGCCTTCCTGATGGCGGCCAAGCGCTTCGCGGAATACCGGATGATCGGCGATCCCGCGCTCGCGGGGAACTACCGCAAGTCGTTCCAGTCCTACACAGAGGCCTCGCTGCTGGTCTCGACGGCCTGCTACGCGATGTGCTCGACCTTCTTCGTCGGCATCTTCCTGCTCAAATACAAGATCGAGCTGCTGCTGGCCGTGCCGTGCCTGATCGCCCTCTTCTGCAAGTACCTGGAGATCGCCTACAAGGAGGACTCGGCGGCCCAGAAGCCCGAGAAGCTCTACCGCGAGCGGGGCCTGATGGCCTGGTGCGCCGCCTTCGTCACCGTGCTGGCGCTCTCGCTGCTGATCAAGCTCCCCTGGCTCGAGGTCTTCATCGGCATCGAGCTGCAGCACCTGCCCCGTTTAGCCACCTGATCCACGCCCCGTACCGTGAGCCCGCATCCCGACAGCGTGCCGGCGTCACCCCCTATCCAACCCCGGCGAGGGTTCTGCCCGCGCATCGTTGCGGCCATCCCGGCGCTCCTCTGCCTGCTGACGGCCGCGGCCTGCATCCTGGCCCTGACCTGGCCCTGGTGCCGCCACTTCGACGGCTTTTTCCTCGACCACTGGGACCCGCCATTCCACGCCTGGAAATTGGAGATCATGGCGCGCAAGATCCTCGCCGGGGATCTCGGCTTCCGCAACCGCGAGACGACACTCTTCTACCCCTATTCCGGCACGCTCTACTACGAGGCACTCACCTGGCCGGCCGCTCTGGCGGCCGCTCTGCTAACGGGGCTCACGCGCGCCTCGCCCGAGTGGATCTACCACGTCGTCCTGATCGCCTTCTGGGCGCTCTCGGCGCCCAGCATGCAACGTCTCCTCCTGTCGCTCGGCGTCGGCCGTGGCGCGGCCTTCGCCGGCGGCCTGCTCTTCTGCATCCTGCCCTACCGCCTGAGCTACGCCAACGAGTTCCAGATGCAGATGGCGTTTCCGGTCCCGCTGATCTACCTGCTGCTGTGGCGCTTCCTCGCCGACGGCCGGATCCTCGACGGCATCGGACTGGCGCTGATGTGGTGGCTGCTGGCCGTGACCGAGCTCAACCAGGCGGTCTTCATCCTCTTCACCTTCCCCTTCCTCGCGGCGGCCCGCTTCGCCCGGCAGGCCGACCTCCTCGGCCGCCGCCGCTTCTGGATCGCGGCCGTTCTGGCGGCGCTGACGGGGCTCCTCTCGCTGCCGGCCCTGCTGCTGCCCTACCTGCAGCAGAAGTCGGCCGGGGCCGTCATGCGCCCGCTGAAGGAGGTGATCCGGCACTCGATCCAGCCGCTATCCTACCTGGTGCCGTTCGGACGCTTCCAGCCCTGGCGCCTCGATGCCAAGACCGAGGAACTGTGGGGCTACCCGACGCTCGCCGTCCTCACGCTGTCGCTCGTGGCCCTCGCCGCCTGGCTCCGGCGCCGCCGGTCCACGCCAGGGATCACCCGCCGGCAGAGCCTACCGCTGCTGCCCCTGGCCGTGCTGCTGCCGGCCTATGCCCTCCTGACGCTCGGCCTCCAG
>CAZYRQ010000182.1:0-4733 GCA_964649455.1 uncultured Lentisphaerales bacterium | reverse complement strand
CCCGCTCCTGCTGGGCGGCTTCAACCCCTTCATCTATTTCCGCTTCTGACATGGATCGGCAAACCGACATGCCTGTCGCGCCGCGGATTCCTCCCTCCGGAAAAGCCGCCCGGGCACGCCGCCTCTCCCTGACGGGGCTGGCGGTCGTGTTCGCCCTGGTCTGCTGCGGCACCTGGTGCGGCTTTCCGCCCGATGTGCGGCTGGGCGGGGTCGAGCGGCGCGTGGCCGGACCGCACCTGACGGCGCGGACCTGGCTTGATGGCACCTTTGCCGCCGCAGTCGAGCCGTGGCTCGTCCAGAATCTCGGGTGGCGCGGCATCGGCATCCGCACCGCCAACCAGATCAATACCACCCTCTTCCGCCGCCAGCCGGGAGGCGCGCACTCCTCCGTGATCACCGGTCTGGACGGCTGGCTCTTCGAGAAGGCCTATGTCCGCGAGCGCACGCGCCGACCGGCCTTCCGCGCGGGGGGTGTCGAAGCCTTCGCCGCGGAGCTGGCCCGCCTGCAGCAGCGCTGCCGGCAGCGCGGCATGGCCTTCGCGGTGCTGATCGCGCCCAGCAAGGCCGAGATTTATCCCGAGTATCTGCCCAAACCCATGCAGCGCGTGTCTCCCGACGTCGAGGCGCAGTCAAACGCCTACCAGCAACTGGTCGCCGCCCTGCAGGGGACGGACGTCGTGTGCGTGGACACCCATGCCGCCTTTCTGGAGTGGAAGCGCGAGGGTGCCGATCTCTTTGCCCGGGGGGGCACCCACTGGAACCACTACGGGGCGCAGCGTGTGCTCGAACGTGTCTGGCAGGCACTGCGGGAAGAGCCGGCGGCCCGCGCCCTGCCAGTCTTGCCGGCGGTCGCCGGCTATCGCCTGCGACCGCCGGGCGGCACGGACAACGACTTGGCCCGGCTGCTCAACCTCTGGACGGTGGGATCGGCCAGAAGACGCCCAGTGCCCTTTCCCGTGCTGGACGCGACACCCGTCAACGACGACGCGCCGCTCCGGATCGCCATCGCCGGCGACAGCTTCGCCTTCACGCTGATCGATGCCCTGGCCCGCACGGGAATCCGCGGCGAGGTCGATTTCTTCTTCTATTGCCGGCACCACTACCAGGTGCGGCTCACGGGCGAGCGACGGGATCTTGCCTCGCGCACGGATCTGGGGGAGATCGGGTTCGATGCCGTGGTGGCGCATCCCCGACTGGCTGACGCCGACATTCTATTGCTCGCTTTCAACGAAATCTACACGCGAACGTGCGGATGGGGGTTGCCGGCCGCCCTGGTGGCGGCAGCGGACGACACGGAGGTCGTCCCTCCATCCGTGGAAACCCCCGGTTTAGGCGAACCTGGAGGGTCGGGCTCTGTCCCGACCGCAGTGCCGGCGGCAGATAAAGAAGAAGAGAGACCATGAAGATCGTCCGTTTTGTGGATGCTGCGGGAGAGTGCCGTCACGGAATCGTCGCTGGGGAGCAGATCCACGTCGCCACGGGCGGCCTGTTCGCCGGCCTGGCGCCAACGGCGCGCACCGTGCCACTGGCCGGCACGCGCCTCCTGGCGCCGCTGGCGCCAGTCAACGTGCTGGCGATCGGCCGCAACTACAAGGCGCATGCCGAGGAGTGGGGCGGGGGACTGCCGCGCGCGCCGGTCATGTTCATGAAGGCGACCAGTTCCGTGATCGGCCCGGAGGCCGACGTCGTGCTGCCGGGGATCGCGCCGCGCGCGGTCGACTTCGAGGCGGAGCTTGCGGTGGTGATCGGCAGGGCCGCCCGCAACGTGGGCGAGACGCAGGCGCTGGACTACGTGCTGGGCTACACCTGCGCCAACGATGTCAGCGCGCGCGACTGCCAGCGCGGCGACGAGCAGTGGTGCCGCGGCAAGTCGTTCGACACCTTCTGTCCGCTGGGCCCCTGGATCGAGACCGAGCTGGATCCGTCCGGCTGCGTGATCCGGGGCCGCGTGGGCGGCGAGACGATGCAGGACGCGAACACAGCGCTACTGGTCTTCAACGTGCCCTATCTGATCAGCTACCTCTCGGCCGGCATGACGCTGCTGCCGGGCACGGTGATCCTGACCGGCACGCCGGGAGGCGTCGGCAGCGCCCGCCAGCCCCCGCGCTACCTCAAGCCCGGCGAGGTGATGGAGGTCGAGATCGGCGGCATCGGCGTGCTGCGCAACCGCGTCGTGGCCGCGCCGGAGGGGAAGCAGTGTGGGAGTGTGGGGGTGTAGGAGTGTGGAGGTGTCTTTCAGCTTTGTCGCGAGCTTTGTCTTGAGCTTTGTCGACTGCGAAGAAGGTTAACGCAGAGGCGCGGGGGCGGAGGAGGGGAGCCGCGAATCGACGCGAATGGACGCGAAGGTAGGGCGCGCTACCGCAAGCCTGCTTCCTCCGTCGGTTGCTAAACGTCGTCATTGCCATTTGTGTCCGGCTCAAGCAATCCCCGATAGTCTCTTCTCGCATACAACACACGGATAACAGAGACACTTTTTCCCTCGATGCGGAAGAATACAAGATAGTTCTTGCACTGGATGAACCGGTAGCCCTTCAGCATGGGAATGTCGGTTCTCAGGCGCGCGCCTGTCTGCGGCATGGAGGCCAGCGTGCGAGTCTTGTCAAAGACAAGCGCGACCAGATCCGCTGCGGCTTGCGGATTGAACAGGTCGTTTGAAATGTAACGCTTGATCTCCTCCAAGTCGGCAACCGCCTGCGGTGAAAACCGAACGGCGAACATGGCTAGACGCCAAGCTTCTTCACCGCTGAGTCTATCGAGACCCATCCGCATTTCCGGGCGGACTCTTCTCCCTCGGCCAAGGCCGACATGAGTTCCAGTTCGGTGTGCAGCCGTTCGTATGCGCGAATATCTATGATCGCAAAGCGCCCGCGCCCGTTCTTCGTTAGAAAAACCGGCGTGTCCACCGTGACTTCGCGCAAGACGGTGTTGTAATTCCTGAGTTCAGAAACGGGTTTAATGGCTGGCATGATAACCTCTTCTTGACTACAAATTGTAGTAAACTTCTTCGAAGAGTACAACAGCAGAATTGCTGCCATGCCATGGGCGACGCCGGGAACGCTCCGAGGTCCCCGGAGACCGACCGATTACCCCTGTTAAATTCAGTCGCGGATGAAGCGGCGGGTCGGCTGACCGCGCCGCTCGCGGGCGGCGATCACCGGGCCGTTGGCCACGGGTTTGCCGAGCACCGTGACGTTGCGCACGAACGCCGCGCCCTCCTCGCGGCTGTTCGGGAAGAGCGTGATACGCTTGGCCGCCGCCGTCTGGTCGACAAAGGCCTGGCCGCGCTCGCTGCGGACGACGACCATCGTCGCCCCGCGCAGCGCGCTGGCGATGCTCGGGTCGCGGTCGGCGTCCGCCTGCGTATACGTTCCGAGCAGGCTCGGGCAGAGGCGCGGGTGGTGCCAAGTGTCGCCGACGACGATGTCGCCGGACAGGGCCACCTTCTCGAGGCAATAGCGGCACTCCTCGGGGGTGAACTGCGCCAGCAGAGACAGAAAGTGGTTGACGAAGGGGGTCACCTTGACCGTGCCGTCGCGCAGCCGGACGTGGAAGTCGCCGGGGAAGGGCCGCGCACGGTAGGTGATGCCGGCGACATCCTCGAGCCGCAGGCCCAGCTTCTCGCGGATCAGCCACTCGGTGCCGTGCGTCGACCAGTGCGCGCCGCAAATGTTGCTGATGACCAGGGCGATGCGCGCGCCGATGTCGGCAAAGGCCTCGTCCATCATCAGCTTGCGGACGGCCACGGCGTGGCAGGGGGTACAGGTGATGGCGATCTTCTTCAGGCCCATGCGGATGGCTTCGTCCAGGCCGAGCAACTGCGGGTGCGGCTGGTACTTCGATCCGCTGCAGGCGAGGATGCCGGCGCGGTCGGTGGCCACCCGCGCGCGGGCGATCCAGCCCTGCTTCGTGTCGTAGCCGGCCACGACGGCCCCGTCGATCGCGCCCGTCTCGAGCGCGTGGATCAGGATCGAGGAGACCACCCCGCCCGAGACCGAGGCGGCGTGCACCTCCGGATCGTTGGCGTGTCCGGAATAGACGTTGCGGATGACGCCCAGTTCGGGTGGCAGGCCGTCCCCGCCGGCGGCCCGTCCGAAGAAGGTGCGCTCGATCTTCGCGATCGGCACCTCGCGCGCGGGACAGACGTCGGCGCAGCGCGTGCAGGTCTCGTCGGCACAGCGTCCGTCCAGCTCGGGATTGAGCCCCCAGGAATAGCGTTTCATCGTGATCGCCCGCGTCGGGCAGACGACCTGGCAGGCGCCGCAGACCACGCACAGGCCCGAGTTGATGCAGTCGCGCTTCAGACGGTCGAAACCTTCCTGGCTCATACGAACGTGTTCCTTCTGCCCCTGTGGCGCCGGGGTGCGCGGTGACGGACCGGAATGTCGGTCGCCATGGCCGGATGCCGGTGGTTCATGCTTCTCTCAGACGCATCCGCCCAAACTATAGTCCGTCCCTGGTGCCAGCGCAAGTCCGCTGACGATCCATCGTCTTATCGCGTTATCGGTTGGCCATGGTGGTACGCGGGAAGCGCATGGAGAAGCGGGCGGCAGGTGCGGAGAAGGTGACGGATGGCGCTGATGGACAGCCCCCACTTTTATTCGCGGGATCAAGCAAGGGGGATCAAGCAAGGGGTCGCCCGACAGCTTGACTTTTTCCGGCGGTTGCTCTACGCTCGTTACGTTTCAGGTGCGAACCGGCTAACGGAAGTCCGTGAAAATCGGACGCGGTCGCGC
>CAZYRQ010000181.1:0-4763 GCA_964649455.1 uncultured Lentisphaerales bacterium | reverse complement strand
GTCCTTCCGGTTCAACCGATTGCGTTGCTTTTTACAGGTCGCATGTTTGCTCGAATGGCCGGAAACATCAACTGGAATGTTCGATTCTTCCGAACTTTTATTTCAGGCCTGGAGTGCGCCATCTGGAACGGTTGCTGCGTGCGCCCGGCGCGGCGTCCGGGCCCCGGGCGTCCAGCCCATCCGGGAGCGGTGTCCATGTCTGTTATATACCCCGAACCCCTGGGAGGCGGCGGCATGAACGACGATTCCACGCCCCGGATCACGGCGCTCTCGCCCGCGCAGGCGGCGCGCATCCTGGCCGCCGCCGGCCAGCGGCGCATCACCGAGGCGATGGTCCGCTCCGACCTCGAGGCCGGCGCGCCCGCGAATGCCGACGGCACTCTCAACCTGATCCACTACGCCGCCTGGCTGTCCTGGCAGGCCGGAGACCGGAAAACGGAGCCGGGAGACGGACCGGACCTTGAACCCCCGGACGAGGAGGCGGACGGCGATGGCGATTGACATCCGGAAACTGCGCCCGTCGGTGCTGACGCGGATGCTCAACTCCACGCCGCTGGGCGAGGTGCTCGGCGACCGGCAGTTGCGCCGTCACCGCAACCGGGCGGGCTACAGCATCGGCGACGACAAGCACGTCGATCTGCTGCGCTACGCCGCCTGGCTGCTGTGGCGTCGCCACAACCCGGAACCGGTACGGGAGCCCCGCGGCTACGAGGCCGTCAAGGAGGCCGCCCGGGCCCGCAACGCCGAGCTCTCGGCCAGCGGCCGCGACATCGGCGATCTGCCCGGTGTCGTCGATCCCCAGCGCAAGGCGCGGGCGGCCACCGATTTCCAGTTCTTTTGCGAGGCCTACTTCCCCGAGACCTTCAGCCTGCCGTGGTCGCCCGACCATCTCAAGGTGATCGGCAGGATCGAGACCGCCGTGCTGCGCGGCGGCCTTTTCGCGATGGCCATGCCCAGAGGTAGCGGCAAGACTTCAATCGCCGAGACGGCCTGTATCTGGGCGATGCTCACGGGCGCGCAGGAGTTCGTCTGCCTGATCGGCTCCGACGCCGGGCACGCCCGCGGCATGCTCGAGAGCATCAAGGTCGAGTTCGAGGCCAACGAGCGGCTGCTCGACGACTATCCCGAGGTCGTCTTTCCGATCCACGCGCTCGAGCGCATCCACAACCGGGCCAAGGGGCAGCTCTGCGGCGGCAGACCCACGCGCATCGTCTGGACGGCCGACGAGATCGTGCTGCCGACCGTTCCGGGCAGCCGGGCGTCGGGGGCGATCATCCGCGTGGCGGGGATCGAGAGCCGCATCCGCGGCATGAAGTTCAAGCGAGCCGACGGCCGCGCGGTACGCCCCTCGCTCGTGGTGCTCGACGACCCGCAGACCGACGAGTCGGCCCGCAGCGCCCAGCAGATCCGGGCGCGGCTGGAGACCCTCAACGGCGCGATCCTCAACCTGGCCGGGCCGGGCCAGAAGATCTCGGGCATCATGCCCTGCACGGTGATCCGGCCCGGCGACATGGCCGACCAGATCCTCGACCGCGACAAGCACCCGGCCTGGCAGGGCGAGCGCACCCGGCTGGTCTACGTCTTCCCGACAAACGAGAAGCTCTGGGACAAGTACGCCCAGATCCGCGCCGACAGTTTCCGCAACGACGGCGACGGCAGCGAGGCGACGGAGTTCTACCGCAAAAACCGCCGGGAGATGGACGCGGGGGCGGTGATCGCCTGGCCCGAGCGCCACAACGAAGACGAGCTGTCGGCCATCCAGCACGCCATGAACCTGCGTCTCCAGGACGAGCGGGCCTTCTGGGCCGAGTACCAGAACCAGCCGCTGCCCCAGGAGGAGGGCGAGAGCGACCCGGTCAGCGCCGATGCCATCGCCGCCAAGGCCAACGGCCTGCCGCGTGGCGTGGTGCCCATCGGGGCCAGCCATCTGACCATGTTCATCGACGTGCAGGGCAAGCTGCTCTTCCACACCGTCGTCGCCTGGGAAGACGACTTTACCGGCTACGTCGTCGACTACGGCGCCTGGCCCGACCAGCAGCGCCCAGTCTTCACACTGCGCGACGTGCAGCGGACGCTGGCGCGGGCCGCGCCGAATGCCGGGCTCGAGGGGGCGATCTACGCCGGCTTGGAAAAGCTCACGGAGGACTACCTGTCCCGCCGCTGGCGACGCGACGACGGGGCCGAGCTGCGCATCGAGCGCTGCCTGATCGACGCCAACTGGGGCCAGTCCACCGACGTCGTCTACCAGTTCTGCCGCCAGAGCGCCCACGCGGGGCTGATCATGCCCAGCCACGGGCGCTACGTCGGCGCGTCGAGCGTCCCCTTCAGCGAGTACAAACGCCGCAAGGGCGAGCGCATCGGCCATCACTGGCGCGTCCCCAGCGTGCAGGGCCGCCGCCAGGTGCGCCACGTCCTGATCGACACGAACTACTGGAAGAGCTTCGTCCAGGCCCGGCTGGCCGTGGCGATGGGCGATCCCGGTTGTCTCTCGCTCTTCGGGTGCAAGGCGGGCGAGCACGAGCTCCTGGCGGCCCACCTGACGGCCGAGTACCGCGTGCGGACCGAGGCGCGCGGCCGCATCGTGGACGAGTGGAAGCTGCGCGCCGGCGCGCCGGACAACCACTGGCTCGATTGCCTGGTCGGATGCGCCGTGGCCGCCTCGGTCCTGGGCGCGGTGCTGCCGGGCACGGATGCCAGGGCCGCTCCGGCCCGGGCGCCGATCAAACTTTCTGAACTGCGGAGGGGCAAGCGGTGATGGACACGGCAGACGGGACGGGAGAGCGGAACGGGAACCGGGGCATCGCGTGCCCGGCATGCGGTTGTAGGCATTTCCGGGTGCTCTACACTCGGCCTGCCCTGGGCGGCCGCCTGCTGCGCCGCCGCGAGTGCCGCCACTGCGGGCGGCGGGTGACGACGTACGAGCAGTCCCTGGAAAAGCCTTGCCGCGGCCCGTAGCCATCCCGGCGGACACTGATAGCCCGGTTCCGGATTTTACGTCACGGTTCAACTCCATGCGGGGCAACGGCTTACGGTAGTTTCATATCGTTTACCCCGTGGATTGCGTCTGGCCGTTATGCACTGCCAGGGCGGGCAATTGCGTCACCAGAACAGGCCAAAACAGGCCCCATTTCACTGTTCGGCGCCTGCAAAACCGTCTGGCCGTTATGTACCGCCTAGCCGTGCATACCGTCAAAACCCGAGAGCCGCGACATTCTGTCGCGCAGCGATGATCTTCGATGATTCATGTGCGCAGTGTTTTGATTTCCAGATATATCCGTGAATTGTTGCCGGGTGATTGACATCGTGCCACCGTCCGCGTACATTTAAAACAAATGGGCAATGTGTGCCATTTGACGCCGAGAACCAGCGGATCCCGTCTGGACGGCTATCTAATGTTGGCAGGTAAAGCGAGGATCTGAATACATGAGAACGAAAGCTTTGGCCTTTGCTGCAACGTTTGTCGTTGTGGTCTGCTGCGACACGGATGCAGCCACCGAACAACGCCCTGACCTGTCGCGTATCCTGATGCATAGCACTGTCCGTATCGAAGTTACAAAGCCAAACGGACAACATACCGGCACGGGATTCTTCTACGTCATACCGCATCCCAGTATCACCTCAACCGTGCCTCTGGTCGTGACTTGCGCCCATTTGCTGGACGGAGCGACGAGAGGAGAATTCTTCTTCGCAATCAGGGGCTCTAACGATCAAGAAAGGATAGAGACGCTGCGTCGCGTTCAGTTCAGTGATTGTGGTGCGCGATGGATTCATCACCCGAATCCCGCAGTTGATTTGGTTGCCCTACCCATGGCCCCATTGATGCGCGAATTGGAGAAGGAGGGGAAGGGCATTGATATGGCGCCTTTCGGCCCCGACCTTCTGCCGGAACAGGAGAAGCTCGACGATCTTTCCCTGTTTCAGGAGGTTAAGGTCGTCGGGTATCCGATCGGGATATGGGATACAAAGAACAACCTACCGATTATGAGGAGGGGCATGGTCGCGAGTGACATTGGCAAGGACTTCAACGGCGGTCCCCAGTTTCTAATTGATGCCGCCATAATGCCTGGATCAAGCGGGTCCCCTGTGCTCGTGGCTGATGATGGCACCTTTCTTGAGGGAGGGGGGCTTCGTTTTGGCCGACGAGTCATATTCCTAGGCGTAGTGCATGCGACACCCATGCAACCGACACCAGGCAAAGTCGAGATTATCCCGCTCCCCACTGCATTCGAAGCCGTGTCACTAACCCCTGTTCCATCTAGCCTCGGCGTTGTTTTGAAGGCTAGGCTTCTCAAGGACTTTGCGGCAGTACTTGGAATCACCGAGCAGGCGCCTGCCAACAAAGTGCCGGAGGATACGGCTCGCAAGCTCGCCGATCCTCAGCACTGACGTTGGGCGTAAGAGATGAACACAACACGATGTATTCTTTCGACGATGATATTTGCGGCCATTTGTTCGGGATGTTCAAGTCCGTCCTTCAGCAACGGGGGCTTCATGAAGACTGATAGGTCACCTAGGCAAATCGTATTGATGTGGGTAACGGCATACAATAGTCACGATGCTGATGCCGCTGCGGCTCTTTATGCAGACGACGTGACCAACACGCAGATGCCCTGGGGAAAGACGGTTCATGGGCGTGAAGCCATGCACAGTACCTATGTCAACGTGTTTCAGGCATTTCCTGATATTCATCTGGAAGTGGAGAATTTGCTGGAGACCGATGATTGGGTGGCAGTTGAGTGGCGATTTGCCGGCACCATGCAAGG
>CAZYRQ010000180.1:0-4775 GCA_964649455.1 uncultured Lentisphaerales bacterium | reverse complement strand
GCCGGGGCCGACTGCAACCTGCGCTGCGCCTATTGCTTCTACCTCGAAAAGGCGGGCCTCTCCCCGGAGACCTCCCGCCACCGCATGTCCGACGCGGTGCTGACGCGCCTCATCAGCAGCTACCTGGCGACCGACCAGCCGCAGTATGGTTTCGCCTGGCAGGGCGGCGAACCGGTGCTCATGGGCAGCGCCTTCTTCAAACGCGTCACCGAACTGCAGCAGCGGCATGGCCGTCCCGGGGCAGTCGTCGCCAACAACCTGCAGACCAACGCCACCCTGATCGACGACGAACTGGCGGCGCACCTCGCGGTCAGCCACTTTCTTGTGGGGGTCAGCGTCGACGGTCCGGCGGAGCTGCACGACGCCTACCGCCTGACATGCGATGGTCAACCGACGCGCGCAAGCGTCGAGGACGGCATCCGGCGCCTGCGGCGCCACCACGTCGATCTCAACATCCTGACGCTGGTCAACCGTCTCAATGTCCGGCATCCCGAGCGCATCTACCGGCATCTGGTCGAGCACGGCCATTTCCACCACCAGTATATTCCCTGCGTCGCCCATGACGCGCAGGGCCGTCCCCTGCCCTTCAGCCTGGAGCCCGGGCCATGGGGCGACTTCCTCTGCCGGCTCTTCGACGCCTGGTATCCGGGCGACACCCGCCGCGTCTCGGTCCGGCTCTTCGATTCGATTCTCGTCCGGCTCGTCGACGGCGTCGCCAACGTCTGCACGATGGGCCGCGACTGCCGGCAGTACTTCATGGTCGAGCACAACGGCGACGTCTACCCCTGCGACTTCTTCGCCGAGCCCGGGCTGCGCCTCGGCAACATCATGGAGACCGGATGGGACGCGTTATGGCACTCGCCCCGCTACCAGGCCTTCGGCGCCTGCAAATCGCGCTGGAACGCCGCCTGCGACGACTGCCCGTGGCTCGACGTCTGCGCGGGTGACTGTCCCAAACACCGCTGCGGCGTACCACGCGATCCGCGCCAGCTCAGCGTCCTGTGCGACGGCTGGAAGCCGTTCTTCGCGCACACGATGCCCCGCTTCCGACAGTTGGCCGACGAGATCCGCGCCGAACGCCGCGCCCGCCACGCGAGGCCATCCGGCGCGGCCGGCGGTTCGGCCGCGGTTGGCCGCAACGCGCCCTGCTCCTGCGGCAGCGGCTGGAAATCCAAGCACTGCTGCGGCGCGCGGCAGGCCTAATCTCGCCGCAGGGCCTCGACCGGATCGAGCCGGGCGGCGCGGCGCGCGGGATAGAGGCCGAACACGATGCCGATGCCGGCGCTGATGGTGAAGGCCAGGACCAGGCTGTAGGGCCGGATGGCCGTCGGCATGTCCGCCAGCAGGGTGATCAGCAGCGGGATGGTGCTGCCGAGCAGGAGCCCGATCAGGCCGCCGCCGATCGAGAGCACGCAGGTCTCCACGAGGAACTGCAGCACGATATGGCTGCGCCGCGCGCCGATCGCGCGCCGGATGCCGATCTCCTGCGTGCGCTCGGTCACCGAGGCCAGCATGATGTTCATGATGCCGATGCCGCCGACGAGCAGGCTGATGGCGGCGATCGAGCCCAGCACGACGTTGAAGCGGCGCTTGGTGGCCTCGGCCTCGCGGAGCAGGGCCAGCGGCACGTCGACGCGGAAGTCCGCCTTCTTGTGGAAGGTCCGCAGCATCGCCTCGATCGCCTGCATGCCCGGCTCGACCGCGGTCGTGTCGCGCATCTCGACGATGATCTGGCTGAGCTCGACCTTCTCCATGGAGCGGCTGCTCGCCGACATCTGCATCTCGACCTCGCCGAAGCGCTCGATGCCGGTCTTCATGGGGATGTAGACGTCGGTCTCGCGGTCGGGCGTCTGCATGCCGCCCGTGCTCTCCGCGTTGCGGACGATGCCGACGACCTCGAAGAACGTCGAGCCGAGGCGCAGGGTCTGTCCGATGGTGTTCTGGCCGGCGAGCAGCTTGCGCGCCCCGTTCTCGGTCAGCACGCAGACGGTCGCGCGCGCGCGCTCGTCCCGCGAGGTCAGCAGGCGACCAGCCACCACGGGCCGCGCGACGACGTCGAACCAGGCGGCCGTGGTGCCGACCACGCGCAGTTCCATGGAGAGCGCGCCGAGGAAACCCTGCTTGCGCATGAAGCGCGCCGGCACCGTCCGGGCGACGCCGGGGATCGTCTCGAGGATGCGCGCCTCGTCGGCATAGAGGAGGCCGTAGGTGTTCATGCGGCTCGACCGCTGGATCCCCTCGGCGCCGCCCTCGGGAGGCTTGACGGCCGTGAGGATGATGTTCTGGCTGCCGAGCTTGCGGATGGCGTCGAGCGCCTGCTGGCTGGCCCCCTCCCCCACGGCGAGCATGGCCACGACGCTCCCCACGCCGAAGACGACGCCCAGCATCGTCAGGAACGAGCGCAGTTTGTGCCGCAGGATGTCCGTGAGCCCCATGAGCACCAGGGGCATGAGCTGCAGGCCCGTCATGGCAGCACCTCGCCGTCGATCTGGCGGATGGCCCCGTCGCGCAGGTAGATGCGCGCGCGCGCGTAGTTGGCGATGTCTTCCTCGTGCGTGACCATGAGGATCGTGCGGCCGCCGCGGTTCAGTTCCGCGAGGAGTTCCATGATCTGGCGGCTGGTGGTCGTGTCGAGGTTGCCGGTCGGCTCGTCGGCCAGGATCACGGGAGGATCGTTGGCCAGGGCGCGCGCGATGGCGACGCGCTGGCGCTGGCCGCCCGAGAGTTCCGAGGGGCGGTGGCGCAACCGGTTGTCGACGCCGACGTCGGCGGCCAGCCGGGCCACGCGACGTTGCTGCTCCTCGTGCGGGAGTCCCTGGTAGAAGAGCGGCAGGGCGATGTTCTCGGCGACGGTCAGTTGCGGGATCAGATGGAAGCTCTGGAAGACGAAGCCCAGGTTATGCAGGCGGTGGTCGCTGAGGGCATCGTCGCTCATGTGGGCGACGTTGACGCCGTTGAGCCAGTACTCGCCCGATGAAGGCCGGTCGAGGCAGCCCAGGATGTTGAGCAGCGTGCTCTTGCCGGAGCCGCTTGCCCCCATGATGGCTAGGAAGGCGCCGCCGCGGACGCCGAAGGAAACCCCCGCCAGCGCGTCGACCTGCTCCTGGCCGACACGGTAGCGCTTGGTGACGGACGCCAGCCGAAGGACAACCTGCGATCCCCCGTCGTCAGCATCCGGCGCTGCGGTCGCGCTCATGCGCCTCCGGCTCCTGCCGCCGGGGCGGGCGGAGCCGCACCGCGCGGCGGTCGTTGCTGACGCGCCTTGCGCGACGGACGATCACCGCCCTCATCAGGGGCCGGAGCACCGACCGCCGGCGCGGCGGGCGGCGGAGTCTCCTGTACCGTCGCGTCTGGCGCCGTGGCTTTGGGCGCCGCGGTGCCCGGCGCCGCACCGTTCGGTGCCGTGGCAACTCCCGATGGCGCCCGGCCATTGGCTGCGGTTGTTGCGCCGGCCTCCAGCGGCGGATTGAGCTGCACCTGTTCGCCCTCGGCGAGACCCTCGACGACATGCACGACGCGGTTGTTGTCCAGACCGAGCGTGACGGGGCGCTTCACGGCCCCGCCCTTCTCCACCACATAGACAACCGGCTGGCCTGCCACGCGGATGACGCACTGGATCGGCACATAGAAGGCCCGCTCGTGATGCTCGATCATCATGTCCGTCTCGCAGTTCATCCCCGAGCGCAGATCGCCGGATTCATCGAGCTCGATCTCGCAGTTGTAGAGCTGCAGGTCGGGGTTGAGCCAGGCATTCCGCCCATCCGGCAGCAGGCCGATCTTGCTGAGGCGTCCCGTGAACTCGGCTCCCGGCAACGCCTCCACCTTGACGCGCGCGGCCTGGCCCAGCTTGAGCTTGGTCAGGCTCGATTCCGGCACGCTGAGCTCCACGATCATGTCGCCGTCGATCGGGATCTGCAGCAGCTCCTGGCGCTCGACCACCGTTGAGCCGGCCTGCAGCGGCTCGCCGCCCCAGCGGCGGCGCGAGGCCTGCATGGTCGAATGGTAGATCACGACGCCATTGGTGGGCGCGAGAATGCGGCAGTTGACGATCTGCTGCTCCAGGTAGGCCAGCTTGGATCGCTGCCGTTCGGCCTCCAGTTCGCGCGCCTTGAGGTCGCTCTCGGCCTGCACGACGTTGGCGCGCGTCTGGCGCTGCACGCGTTCCAGGTCCATCTCGGCCTGCCGCAGATTCGAGGCCAGCGTGGCCTGCTGCTGGCGCGAGGAGTAGTTGGTCAGGACGCTCAGCGAGGTGATGGCAGCCTGCAGGCTGATCTGCTTCTGCTTCAGGGCCATCTCGTCGGCCTGCAGTTCGCTGCGCGTCAGATAGCCCTCCGTCGCAAGCTTGCGGGTCCAGCCCAGGCTCTCCGTGGCGCGTTCGACCTCCTCGTGGGCCAGGGCGATCTTGCTTTCCGACTCCTGCAGCGTCTGCGGGAACTCGCCTTTCTGGTACTTCTCCTGCTCCAGGCGGGCGAGCTGCAGTTTCAGTTCCGCCGCGGAGACCGACGATTCCTGCTCGATGCGAGCGATCGCCAGCTTCTCGGTCGCGGCGACGAAGGACGAATCCGCGTTGCCGACCAGGATTTGCTGGTCGGTCTTGCGGTCGGCGAGGGCGCTGGCGTCCAGTTCGACCAGCAACTGCCCGTTCGACACGGTGCGGCCCTCGTCGATGATCCAGATAACGGTGTTCCGGCCCTCGGCCTGGCTCCGCACGGTTGCGGTGCGGCGGCTCTGCACCGTGCCGGCCGTCACCACCGAGATGGTCAGGGGCCCCTCCC
>CAZYRQ010000179.1:0-4793 GCA_964649455.1 uncultured Lentisphaerales bacterium | reverse complement strand
TGCCGCCCGAGACGATGGCCCCGCTGCGCGAGACCGTCGAGCGCTACCAGCGCCTTCGCTACGGCCGGAGACTCGACGTCGCGGCCGCCCAGGCGTGGCTTCGCGAGCGTGTCTGACTGCGCCGTCGAGGCGCGTCGGCGCCGAGCCGGCGCGCCCGGAGCGGGATCGCCTACTCGGCCACGACGCGGTAGAAGCGCCGCGGTGCCGAGCCGTCAATTTCGAACGTGTGGGTGCCGCCTTGCAGATTGGTTGCGTCGGGCACCGTCGTCCAGGAGGGTTCGGAGAGACTCTCGGTCTGTTCGATGCGCGCCTTGCCGGGCACGCCCGACCAGGAGAGACTGATGGAGGCGCCGTCAATGGCGATGTTGCCGACGACGACTGGCTCAGGCGCGGTGGTCTCGCGCAGCATGATGCCGTCGAAGGCGTAGCTCTTGCCGGCTTCGGCTCCGGCGCCGTCCTCCACGCGCACGACGAACGTCCCGTCGGCGCCGCACTTGATCCGCGTCCAGCGGGCGACGTAGCCGTTGACGGTGTTGTAGCCGGTGCAGAAGCGGACGGACTCGTTCGAGAGCACGTCGATGCCCGGCGTGGAGGCCTGGAGGCAGGCGTCGACGCCGGAGATCGTGAACATGCTGAAGCGGCCCGTATAGGTGCTGCCGTTGCGGTTGCACGAGGTCACGAACTCGTACTCCTTCTCGGGGTCGAGCCCGGAGAAGGTCGCTGTCGCCCACCAGGCTCCGGCGCCGGTCTTGTAGGCGATGCAGTCGTCGAACGGCACCTTGCCGTTGAACACGGTGTGGCAGTCGGTGCCGGCGGCCGACATCCCGGCGCCCGTGCTGACGTCGTAGGAGACGTTCTGCGCGGCCAGGGCGATCGTGACGGGCAGCGACGCGCCCGAGTCGAAGTCCGTGAGGAGACCCGAGGTCGTGCCGTTGCTCCGCCACTGCGTCGTGTTGGCCGGCGTGCTGCTGCTTGACGAGCAGTCGTTGTAGGCCGTGAAGCCGACGGACGCCGAGGCCGTGACGTTGACCACGGCCGAGGTCGAGACGTAGCCGTCGTTGTCCGTCGCCACGGCGAAGATCGGGTGTTCGCCGGCGGCGGAATCCGCCCACATCTGGCTGAACGGCGAGCTGGAGTCGGTTCCCAGCAGATTGCCGTCCCCGTAGAACGCCACGCTCGCCACCGAGCCGTCGGGATCCGAGGCCGTGGCCAGGATGTTGAACCCGAGCCGGACGGTCGCGCCCTCGGCGGGCGCGGTGATCGCGACGGAAGGCAGGCGCGCGGCCGCCGTCACGTTGACGGTCGCCGAGGTCGTGCAGAGGCCGGTGCTGTCCCAGGCCACGGCCTTGAGGGCGTGGGCGCCGGGCGCCACGCCGGAGACGGCCTGCGAGAATGGCGTCGCGGAATCGGTTCCGCGCAGAGCGCCATCCAGGTAGAACTCGACCCTGGCCACCGTGCCGTCGGTGTCCGTGGCCGTCGCGTTGATCGTGAAGGTGGTGCCCACGGTCGCGCCTTGCGCGGGGCCGCTGATCGAGACGGCGGGCGGCTGATAGACGATGGTCACGTTGACCGGGGCGGATGTCGTGCACATGCCGTCGTTGTCCCACGCCACGGCGGCGAGGGTGCAGACGCCGACCGGCGCACCGCTCCACGCGAAGGCGTAGGGGGCCGTGGCGTCGGATCCGAGGAGCGCGCCATCGGCGAGGAATTCCACGTTCGTCACCGCGCCGACTACGTCCGAGGCGGCGGCCTGGATCGTGAAAGCCGTCCCCACGGTCGCGCCCTCGGCCGGACTGGTGACCGAGACGGTCGGCGGCTGCGGGGCGACGACGGTCACGCTCACGGCGGCGGAGGTCGTGCAGAGCCCCTCGTCGTCCCACGCCACGGCGAACAGCTCGTGGAGCCCGGTCGGGGCGTTTTCCCACGTCCAGGCGTAGGGGGCCTCGGCGTCGTATCCGAGAACGGCGCCGTCGGCGAGGAACGCCAGGTTCGTCACGGAGCCGTCGTCCCAGGCCGTCGCCTCGATCGTGAAGTCGAGGGGCACGCTGGCCGCGTCGGCCGGGCTCGTGATCGACACCTCGGGCCCCGAAGGTCCTCCGGCGGTCTCGCGAAGCATGATGCCGTCGAAGGCGTAGCCTTTCTTGACGGTGCTGCCGCCGTCTTCAACGCGCACTTTGAATGTGCCGTCGGCGCCGCATCGGATGTGCGTCCAGCGGGCGACATAGCCGTTGACGGTGTTGTAGCCCGTGCCGAAGGTCACGGACTCGTTTGAATTCACCGTCACGCCCGGGGTTCCGGCCTGGATGCAGGAGTCGGCGCCGGAGATCGTGAACCTCGACATGCGCTGGTTGTAGTCGCCGCCGGTGCCGCCGCGGTTGACCGAGGCGACGAACTCGTATTCCTTCTCGGGGTCGAGCCCGGTGAACGTCGCGTCCATCCACCACGTTGTGACGTTGTTGTACCAGATCGCGTCGTCGAAGACCACCTTGCCGTTGAAGACGGCGTAGGCGTCGGTTCCGGAATTCGGCATCGGGCCGCCGGTGCCGTCGTAGGCGACCTGGTTGGGGGTGATCGTCAGTGTCACGGGGAGCACGGTTCCCGTGTCGAAGTCCTTGAGATACCCCGAGGTCGTGCTGTTGCCGCGGTACTGCGTCGTGTTGGCCGGCGTCGACGCGCTCGAAGAGCAGTCGTTGTAGGCGGTGAAGCCGCCGCCGGACGCGGCCGAGACGGTGATGCTGACGGCGGTCGACGTCGTGCAGAGCCCATCGTCGTCCCACGCCACGGCCGCGAGGGCGTACGACCCGGCCGGCGCGTCCGTCCAGACGACGCTGTATGGGGATGTGGCATCGTCGCCGATCCAGGTGGCGCCTGCGAAGAATTGGACGTTCGTCACCGAGCCGTCGGCGTCGGTGGCGGTGGCGTCGATCGTGACGGGGGATGCCTGCGTCGTGCCGTTGGCGGGCGAGGTGATCGCCACCTCGGGCGGCTGGGGCTGGACATCGCCGGAGACGGCCAGGTCCTGCTCGGCGTTGATCATCGAGGCCGGGATGGGTGGCAGACCGAGGAGGCTGAGAGCCAGGTTCGCGGCGTCGCCGTCGCGCACGGGCTGCGGGCCGGTGTAGGGGGGATTCACCGAGGCGCCGGGCGCCTCGCGGGTTGTGGGGTTGATCGTGTAGAGGTCGGCGCCGGCCGTCACACCCGGGCCCCAGACGTAGAACGGAATGGTGTAGTCGAGCGGGTTCGTGGTGTCGCCGTGCGTGGTGCCGTGGCCGCCGTGATCCGCCGTGAGGATGACCGCCGTCCGCCCGGCCAGGGCCGGGGTGTTCTCGACCATCTGGAGGATGGTTCCGATCGCGTTGTCCACCGCCTTGAGCGTCGTGGCGAAGGCGCTGGCGGGATCCGTGGACCACCCGGAGGCGTGTCCCGTGGCGTCGGGGTCCTGGTAGTGCAGGAAGGCGAAATGGCAGGGCGCCGCGGTCATCTGGTTCGTGAAGTTGGCGGTGATGTTCGCGGCCGAGATGCCGTTGGAGATCAGGTCGTAGTCGATCTTGTCCTGGCCGTTGTCGACGCCGTTCGTGTCCGCGGCGCCCGTCGTCGCGCTGTAGGACTGCTGGAAGAGGGAGAACTTCGACTTGCCCGACCAGATGCCGGTCCGCAGCCCGGCGTCGTGGGCGACGCCGAACCCGCTGTCCACGTAGGAGCCCTTGTTGCTCTCGAGCGTCGCCGTGCCGGGGTCGGTGTTGGACGTCCATCCGTGGCCGGCGGCGCCTGAGACGCCGCGGCTGGTCATCATGGTCACGTGGTTGGGCAGGGTGACGGCGTAGTTGTAGTCGTCCCGGGCGTTGAGCGTGCCGGCCGCCTCGTTCATGATGCGCTTGATATTGACGAGCTCGTTGGCCAGTCCGGCTTGCAGCAGGGGTTTCACGTAGGCCGTGCCCATGCCGTCGACGCTGATGACGACCACGTAATCCGCCTTCCCCGGCTCGATGGCGAAGGACGCGTTGTCCGCGTTGCCCGCGAGGTTGCGGTAGTTCTTGAAGCTGGGGTACTGGTAGGCGCTCGTGAAGCGCGAGGCGGGGACGCTGTAGGGCGCCGCGCTCGAGTCGGCGATCGTGCCGACGTACGGGGCGTTTGTCGGATTGCCGGCTGCGTCGAGCTCGGTCAGCACGCCTTCGATCGCCGCGCGCGTGTCGTCGAGCTTGGTGAACCGCACCTGGAAGCGGTACCAGGTGGACGCCTTGATGCCGTCAAGCGGATTCAGCACGGTGCGGTTCGTGTCCCAGTAGCAGACCATGCCGCCGTCGGCCGCGTTGTCGATCTGGAGGCAGAGCTGGCTCGCGGAACTCGCGTTGGAGGCGGCGTTGGTCGTCCAGCCGACGCGGTCGTCGTCGAACGTCCCCGCCGGGCTCGACTGGAAGTCGAGGCCGATCGCCACGGTGTCGTTGGACGCCAGCGCGCTCCACTGGAACGGCTGGCCCTGCCAGTTGAGGATGAAGCTGCTCGAGGTCTCGGGGCCGATGCCGTTCGACCCTGCCACGCCCCCGCCGGCGACGACCGCGTGGCTTCCGCCCGTCCACCAGACGCCGCCACCGCCGATGCTGGAGAGCAACGTGCCTCCCGCGAAGCCGTCGAACGTTTCGACGACGGCCATTGCCGTGCTGGAAAGCGCCAGCGCCGCGGCGCCGACGACAAGGTGGAGCATGCCTGCCGGTCGTGTTTTCATTTGACTTCCCCGTGATGTTGGAACGGCTTCCGCTTGCTCGCCCGCTGAATCAAATAGGGCGGCAAATCGA
>CAZYRQ010000178.1:0-4808 GCA_964649455.1 uncultured Lentisphaerales bacterium | reverse complement strand
AACGCTTGACAGGGCACGAAGGAAAAGGGAATAATCCCGCCATGAAAACAGTGAAATTCGGCATCATCGGGTGCGGCCTGATGGGCCGCGAGTTCGGCAGCGCGGCCCTGCGCTGGTGTCATCTGACCGACCTGGACGCGCGTCCCGAGATCGTCGCCGTCTGCGACGCCAACGCCGCCATGTCGGGCTGGTTCCGGACGCACTGCCCGACGGTGCGGCAGGTGACCGCGGACTACCGCGAGCTGCTGCGGAATCCCGAGGTCGAGGCCGTCTATGTCGCCGTGCCCCACAACCTGCATGCCGAAATCTACGGCGCCGCCATCGCCGCCGGCAAGCATCTCATGGGCGAGAAGCCCTTCGGCATCGACCAGGCGGCCAACGACGCCATCATGGCCGCCATCCGCGCGCATCCCGGCGTGGTCGTGCGCTGCAGTTCGGAATCGATCTTCTTCCCCGCCGTGCAGCGCATCGCGCGCCTCTTCGAGTCGGGCGCCTTCGGGCGGATCATCCAGGTCGAGAGCGGCTTTCTGCACTGCAGCGACCTCGACCCGAACAAGCCGATCAACTGGAAGCGCATGCTGAAGCTCAACGGCGAGTACGGCAGCATGGGCGACCTCGGCATGCACGCCTGCCACTTCCCCTTCCGCGCCGGCTGGCGCCCGAAGACCGTGCGCGCGGTGCTCTCGAAGATCGTCGCCGAGCGGCCCGACGGCAAGGGCGGCCTGGCCCCCTGCGAGACCTGGGACAACGCCACCCTGCTCTGCACGGCGGACGATGCCGGCGGGAACGAGTTCCCGATGACCATCAAGACCTTCCGCATCGCGCCGGGCCACAAGAACAGCTGGTACCTCGAGGTCTACGGAACGCGCGGCTCGGCGCGGTGGAGCAGCAAGCAGATCAACACCATCGAGACCATGGCCTACCAGCCCGGCGGCGAACAGGCCTGGCAGGTGCTCGACATGGGCCACGAGATGGCCTTCAAGTCGCTTACGGGCGTCAACTTCGAGGCCGGCTTCTCCGACTCGATCCTCCAGATGTGGGCCGCGTTCCTCTTTGAACTTACCCATGGCCAGCCCAAAAGCCGGTTTGCCGCGTGCGTCACGCCCGAGGAGACTGCGCTGAGCCACGCACTCTTCACGGCCGCGCTGGAGTCGCAGAAGCACGGCAGCACCGTGGCGCTGCCGGGCTGATCCGGGCGTTGTCCATGAAGAACATCCCGCCGGGGACGGCGGTCTCCACGTGCCGGCTTCCCGTTCGCACCGCCTGCGTCTGGAGCCCGCGGTCTCCGCGGGCCGTGCCTGGCCATCCCCCGGCAACCCGTCGTAGCCGGGTTGCTACTTGCCCGCAGTACCGACGCGGCTACGACGCGTCGCACCCATCCCCTGGAGCCCGCGGTCACCGCGGGCCGTGCCTGGCCATCCCCCGGCAACCCGTCGTAGCCGGGTTGCTACTTGCCCGCAGTACCGACGCGGCTACGACGCGTCGCACCCATCCCCTGGAGCCCGCGGTCACCGCGGGCCGTGCCTGGCCATCCCCCGGCAACCCGTCGTAGCCGGGTTGCTACTTGCCCGCAGTACCGACGCGGCTACGACGCGTCGCACCCATCCCCTGGAGCCCGCGGTCTCCGCGGGCCACGTTGGATCGCCGCAATGCACTCGGCGAGGGACGCGAAGGCCGGCACCGCGTGCGAGCGCAGGTAGTCGGCCAGCGCCGGATCGATCGCGCCACCGGAGGTCACCAACGCCGCGCGCACGCCGGCACGCAACCCCGCCTGCAGGTCGCTGAGCCGGTCGCCGACCATCCAGCAGGCGCCGGGGTCGAGCGCGAACTGGTCGATGCACTCCAGGATGAACCGCGGCGACGGCTTGCGGTAGACGGCGGGCGCGTCGGGATGCTCCGCGGCCATGCAGCAGGCGTCGAAGAGACGTTCCCCGTTGCCGAGCAGCCGGAAGAACCGGCGGTTGACGGCGTCGACCTGCGCCCAGGTGAAGTAGCCGCGGCTGACGCCGCTCTGGTTCGAGAAAAGGAAGAGCCGGTGGGTGCGGTGCGCCCGGCGCAGGGCCGCGCGAACACCCGGCAGCAGTTCGACTCCTTCCGTCCGGGCGAGGTAGCCCGCGTCGCGAATGATCGTGCCGTCGCGGTCGAGGAAGAGGGCGCCCCGCCGCAACCTGGCCGCCTCAGCCCCGCCGCGCATGGGCCAAGATCTCCTCGGGAGTGGCGGTGGCGGTGCCGAGCTTGGCCACCACGACGCCCGCCGCGACATTGGCCAGTTCGACCGCGGCCTCGGGATCGACTCCGGCCGCCAGCGCCGCCGTCAGCACCGCCGTGACCGTGTCGCCGGCCCCCGAGACGTCGAAGACCGCCCGCGCCGCGGTCGGCACCTGCCGCACAATCCGGCCTTCGCGCGAGATCAGCATGCCGTCGGCCCCGAGGGTGATCACCAGCAGCCGCGTCGCGTGCCGCGCATGCAGTCGGCGGCAAACCTCCTCGGGCGGAAAGACCTCGCTCGTGCCGGCCCCCGCCAATTGGGCCAGCAGCAGCGCCTCGTTGCGGTTGGGCGTGATCAGGCCGAGCCCCTGGAACGCCAGGTTCGGGCGCGGCTTGGGGTCCAGCGCGACCAGTTTGTCCGGGCCGGCCAGCGCCTGCACCTGGCGGATCAGTTCGCTGGTGACCACACCCTTGGCGTAGTCGGAGAGTATCACCGCATCGGCCGCCGCGATCCGTTCCGGCAGGTCGCGCCGCACCCACGCCTCCGGCAGGGCGTAGGCCTCGGCCGGGGCTTCGCGGTCGAGCCGGCAGAGCTGCTGGCTCCGGCACATGACCCGCGTCTTGACGACCGTGGGGCGCGAGGCGGACGCGAGCGCGCCGTCGAGCACCAGGTGCCGCTGCTCCAGCACCTCGCCGAGCCGTCGGCCATCGGCATCCGCTCCCGTGGTGCCGGCCAGCTCGACCCGCACGCCGAGCGCGCGCAGATTGAGGGCCACGTTGGCGGCCCCGCCTGCAGTGAAGCTGTCACGATCGACCTTGACGACCGGCACGGGCGCCTCGGGTGAGATGCGGGTGGCATCGCCCCAGATGTAGTGATCCAGCATCAGATCGCCGATGACCAGGATCCGTACCCGGGCGATCTTTTCGAGCAGTGTTTGCATGGTTGCATTGTCCCCTTGCGGTGTTGCCGGCGTCAAGCCTTGTGGTTGCCTGCCGGACGCTGAACGATGCGGATATGGATGGCGGGAGCGGAATCGCCGCGCACCGCCAGTTCGCGGGCCACGCGGTAGCCGGGCACCCAGGCCAGCGTGTCGCCGCAGAAGAGCAGCGGCAGGTGGTCGCGCGCTTCGCGGGGAAGCTTGGCGTCCACGAAGAGATCCTGGATCCGGCGGGTTCCAACCATGCCGGTTGGGGCGATGCGGTCGCCCGGCCTGCGGGTGCGGAGCGTCAGGGGCCGGTTTCCGACCGCGTCGCGCGACACGGAGCAGGCAGCCGGCCAGTGGCCCAGATGGGCCGGCCCGCGTAGAATGCCATGGGCGAGTTGCGCCGTGATGACCAGTCCCGGCCAAACGACCTCTCCGGGGACCGGCAGCGACAGCGGCGCGGCGGCGGGCGTGGGCGCGGCCGGGCGTGTCAGGATGCCGAGACGTCCGCCGCAGACGCCGAGGTGCAGATCGCCCGGCAGTGTCAACCGCCACTCCGTCTGCCGGGCGAGGGCTTTGCGGAGGTTCTCGATGGGGGCGAAGCCCGTGGCCGCCGCCTGGCCCCGGCGCATCAGCCAGAGCCGCAGGATGCGCCGCTGCAGGGCGACGGACTGGGCGGCCAGTTCGGACGGGGAGAGGGTGCCGGGGGCGTGTCCGGGCGGACACGCCGCGGCCTGCCGCTCGATCCAGTCGCCGGCCAGCGCGTCGAGCGCCTCGTCGTCCGCCCGCAGGAGTTCGGCCGACTGGGCGAGCTGGGCGGCGACCGCGTCGCCCATGTGTTCCGCCAGGCATGGCAGGAGCTGGTGGCGGACGGCGTTGCGCGCGATGCGGGTGTCCTGGTTCGAGGCATCCTCGCGCCAGGGAATCCCGTGCGTGCGGAGCCACGCCTGGAGGGTGGCGTGCTGAAGGCCGAGCAGGGGGCGGATGAGGCGGAGCGTCTGGCCGCGGCGCGTCAGCACGGAACAGGGGCGCAGGCCGGCCAGGCCGCCCGCGCCGGCGCCGCGGACGAGGCGCAGCAGGAGGGTCTCGGCGACGTCGTCGGCCTGGTGACCGGTGGCGATGGCGTCGAGCGCCTCGGCGCGGGCGCTGTCGAAGAAGAAGTCGAGCCGGGCCTCGCGGGCCGCCATCTCGACCGAGCGTCCGCGGCCGGCCTTGATGTGGCCGGTGGCCGAGCAACAGGCGAGGCCGCGGGCTTCGGCAAGCTGCCGGACGAAGGCGCCGTCGGCGGCCGAGGCCGCGCCGCGGAGTCCATGGTCGAAATGCAGAACCACGGGAGTGACGCGTGCCTGGCGGCAGGGAGTCAGGAGCAGGTAGAGCAGGGCGATGGAGTCGGCGCCGCCCGAGACGGCGATGCCCAGACGCCGCACGCCGACAAGAAAAGCCCCGCGTGCAACGACTTCATCCATGTGGCGGTACAGGTCGTCCGGGTCGGGGGGCTTGGCATTTCGGGTGGGCTTCATGCGCGTGGACGCCATCGACCGGTGGTTGCCGACCGGGCATGGAAGCGACGGTAGCGTGTCGGGGCGGGGTTTGTCAAAAGGAAACGCGTTCGGTTAGCCACAGGGGGCACGGTCATTTCATTTGGCCTTCTCTTGAACAAGTCTGATGGGATCAACC
>CAZYRQ010000177.1:0-4825 GCA_964649455.1 uncultured Lentisphaerales bacterium | reverse complement strand
CGCTCGCCGCCGTCCTCTGCATCGAGGCCGACGACGAGGCCGCCGCCCTGCGGCTAAACGACCGACTCCATGCCGGCCTGCTGGCCGAGGGTCTCGCGGCCGCCTCGGTTTCGAGCCTGGCGCCCGTCCGGCCATCGGACGAGACTCGGCGCGCGCGCCGCGCCGCGTGGAAGGCCTACTGGACCGACGACCGCGCGGGCAGCTTCCAGAGCCGGCTCACCCGCGTCGCCGACTCGATGGGGTTTTCCGACGAGGCATTCCAGCCTTTCTGGGATCTGTTCGACACCTGGCGCCGGGAGCCAGAGGCCGAAGACATGGCTCCGATACGCTTTCTCCAGCCGCTGGGCGGGCGCTTTGTCCATGCCGTCGAAGACAAGGTGCGCATCGTCACCTTCATCCCGGACAATGCGGAACACCTGGCGGCGGCCCGCCGTGTGCGCGAGGCGATGCCCGGACTTCGCATCGTGTCGCGGACGGCCTTTGCGGCGGAACTCTCAGACGCGGTCAGCCGCGAGGTCGTCCGGATCTCGCTGCTGGCGGCCGCGATGATCCTCATAGTGACGGTCGCGGTAATCCGCCGCGTGGGCATGGTGCTGCTGGCGGGGGTGCCGGCACTCTTCGGTCTGCTGTGGGGCGGAGCGGCGCTGAAGCTCTGCGGCCTGTCGCTCAACCTCTCCAACATGATCGCCGGCATCATCGTCCTCGGACTCTGCATCGACTACGGCATCTGCACGGTCTACGCCCACCAGCGCCGCATGCGCGACGACATGGAACAGGCGATGACGCTCTCCGCCCTGACCACGGTGCTGGGTGCCGCCGTGCTGCTGCTGGCGCGCCATCCAGCCTTTTTCTCGATCGGCGTCATGCTGGTCTCCGGCATCACGGCGGGCTACCTCTTCGCCTGGCTCGTGCTGCCCGCCGCGCAGACGGTGTGGCCGCGGCTCAACCCGCCCCTGACCGAAGCCGGGGAGGAGGATGTGGAGGGAGAGGAGGCGCCCCCGTGAAAGTCGGCGGTTCCCTCCTGATGCTTGCCGGGGCGCTGCTGACGGGTTGTGCCACGCTTCCGTTCCCCGACCCGCCTCCCTGCGTGCCGTCGGCGGCAGCCCTGGCAGCCGCCCTGCCGGCCCGTTTTGCGGCGCGGTTGGCGCCGCGCTTCGAACAGGTCAACGCCGTCGTCTTCACCTTCCGGATGCGCCGCCTGGCGGCCCTTGGACTGGTGGCCGTCGACCGTCCCGCGCAAGCCTTCACTGTCTCGTGCATGACGCCGCTGGGGGTCAAGCTGTTCGATGTGGCCGCCACGGGCGGGGTGGTGGTCGCGCGGTTTGTCCATCCGGCGCTAGCGGCGCGTGGGGGCGACCTGGCCCAGGCGGTGGCGACCGATCTGGCGCGGGCCTACTTTGACTGGACGCCGGCACCGGGTGTGCCGGGTGCCAGTCGGCGCAGCCGGGTAGTCTTCACGTCCACGGATGCCCAGGGGACGACCGACTACCGCTACGCCTGGGCGGATGGGCGCCTGGCCGAGAAAGTGCGGCGGGAGGGCGGTCGCCGCCGCTGGAGCATCGCCTATCGCGGCTATGCCGACACGCCCGGCGGCCTGGTTCCCACCGCGATGGGCATCGACAATCACCAGTACGGCTATCGGCTGGTGGTGTCCGCCCGCGAGAGGGAACCTTGACATGCGTGTCCTTCTGGTCAGGCCCTATGTTCTCCTGGCGCTCGCGCGCCGTTTCAATGCATTCCTCCGCCTGGAACCGCTGGATCTTGAGATCGTCGCTGGCGCGGTCGAGCCGCCGGACGACGTGGCGATTCTCGATCTTTCCTGCCGGCGGCGTCCCTTGGCGGCGCTGCGCCGCGCGCTGCGGGAAACGCGGCCGGACGTGGTTGGCTTCGGCTGCTATTCCAACCAGGCGCGGGCCGTGCGCGCCCTGGCCGGACTCGTGCGGCAGGTGCTGCCCGGCGCGCGGATTGTCGTGGGTGGCGTGCATGCCAGCATCGCGCCGGAAGACCTGAACGATCCGGCCCTGTTCGACTTCGTCGTCCGGGGCGAAGGGTCGGTCGCCCTGCGTCGGCTGCTGGCGGCCCTGCGGGAGCGGCGCCCGCTGGCCGACGAGGGCGTGCTGCCGGTCGGATCGGAGACCTTCGACGCCCTGGCCGCGCTACCCCCGCCCCCCCACCCGGAGTATCCGCAGGTCGCCCGCCCCCGGCGGGATCTCGTGGATCGTTCCCGCTACTACTGCATCTGGTCGGCCGGGACTGGCGAGCGGCTGCCCGCGCTCTTTCCGCGCGTGGCCGCGATGCGGACCAGCGTGGGCTGCCCGCGCCGGTGCAGCTTCTGCGTGGTTCACTATCTGGCGCACGGTCGCTATGTCCAGCGCACGCCCGAGGATGTTGTGGAGGAGATCGCCCGGATCGACGAGTCGCACATCTACTTTGTCGATGACGAGATGTTCATCAATCCCGCCCGCGCCGAGGCCATTGCCCGCCTTTTACTGGCCCGCGGCATCCGCAAGCAGTACATCAGTTGGGCCCGGAGCGACACGATATGCGGGCACCCGGAGCTTTTCCGGCTCTGGCGACAGGCTGGCCTGCGGGTGGTCTACGTGGGACTGGAGTCGATGGAGGCGGCGGCGCTCCAGGCGTTCAACAAGGGCGTCGATCCGGCCACGAACCGGCGCGCCGTCGAGATCCTGCGGGAAACCGGCATCGTGCTGCACTCGGCGATGATCGTGGATCCGGACTTCACGAAGGAGGATTTCCTGCGGCTCCACCGCGACATTGAATCGCTCGCGCCCGCCGAGATGTCGTTCACGGTGCTCTCGCCCTCCCCGGGCACGCCCTTCTGGAAGGAGACCCGCGACCGTTTCATTCCGGAAGATCCCTTCGCGTTCTACGACTGCATGCACACGCTGCTGCCGACGCGTCTGCCCCTGCGAACCTTCTACCGCTACTTCGCCTTGCTCTACCTTCGCGGCTTCCGCCGCAATCCGTGGCGGCTCCACCACATCCGCGTGCCCGCGCGGGATCTGCTGCGCCTGCTCTGGAACGGAATACGGACGGGCTTCACCCTGCACCATCTGCACCGCGACTACTCAGGCGCGGCGCGCGCGCGGTGCGGGCTCGCCGGTCGCCCGCCGGCGTGAGGTCGGCCGCGTCAGGCGCGGCGAACCTTGCCGCTGGCGGTCTTCTCCAGGGCCGGCACGACGGCAAAATGCTTGGGCAGCTTGCAGGTCGCGAGCCGCGCGCGGCAGAAGGCCATTAGATCCGCTTCGTCGAACGCCGCGTCCGGTCGGAGCACGAGCCGGGCGCAGGGAATCTGGCCGTAGTGGGGATGCGGCTCGCCATAGACCTGCGACTCGGCCACGGCTGGATGCTGGTTCAGCACCTCCTCGATCTCCTGCGGGAAGAGCTTCATGCCCGAGAAGTTTATTAGGGCCTTGCACCGTCCCACCAGGCGCAGGCTTCCGTCGACATCGCGCTCGCCGACATCGCCCGTGTGGAACCAGCCGTCGGGCTGGCAGACGGCTCGCGGCTGCCAGGGGGAGAAGTAGGCATCGAACATGCCCTTGCCGCGGATCAGCACCTCTCCATTCGTATCCAGACGGACGGTGTAGGCCGGCAGGGGTTTGCCGAGCCACCCATCGTGGGGCACCGCTTCCGGCGTATGGATGAACGGCAGTCCGACCTCGATGATGCCGTAGGCCTCGGTCAACCGGATTCCGAAGCGCGCATGGAACTCGCGGGCCACGGTGGCCGGCAGCTTGATGGCGGTCGACACGGCCAGGCGCACGCGCGCGAGCTGCCCGGGCGTCAGCGCCCCGGCCACCGAAAGCATCTGGTAGTGGAGCGGACTCGCGTAGAGCAGGGTGATCGGGTGCTGTTGCAGCGCGTCGACCAGGCCCCCGGGCAGCGGCTCGCCGCAGATGACCAGCGTGGCGCCCTTGCGGAGGAAGAGGAGGATGGTCACCACAAAATGGAAACTCATCGAGAGCACCCAGCCGATGACATCGGCGGACGTGACGTGCAGACCCTCGTTGGCCGCATCGGTGCGGTCGAGGATCGTCTCGTGGGCGAGCACGACGCCCTTGCTGGTGCCGGTCGTGCCGGAAGAGAAGCGGATGAAGGCCGGTCGGATGGCGGCATACGCCGCGGCCGGTGCCTCGCGCGGGGCGCGGTGCAGGAGGTGGAACGTGTGCGCCACGCCCGGAAGCGCCGACAGGCTCGCGCCGGCCGCGTCCGGCGCGACGGAGGCATCGCTCAGCAGGTGGTGCACATCCATCCGCTCCGCCAGAGTCTCGCGCTCGTCCGACATCAGTGTCGGCGAGATCGGGACAATGGCGGCGTCGAGGGAGAGAATCGCCAGTGACAGCAGCACATAGTCGATGCCGTCGGGACAGAGGAAGGCGACGCGGTCGAGCGGCCGCACGCCGGCGTCCGCCAGCGCGCGGGCGAGGCGACCGACGGTCTCGGCCAGCGCCGCGTAAGTCAGGCGGCGCCGGCCCTCGATCAGTGCCGTTTTTTCCGGGCACGCGGCCGTCTCTCGGATGATCGTCGCGGCGATGTTGGGACGCGACGGCATCCGTCACCGCTGACGGTAGAACGTTTGGAGGCGCGCGCCCATGTTGGCGTCGAGCTTGTTGACGAGACGGGACCAGTGCCCGGATGTCCCGCAGCCATCCTTCCACGAGAGGAGTTCCTTCTGTCCGTCGAACAGGCTGGCCTGGATATCGAGCGCCGCCGCGCCGGCGCCGAAACCGACCACGATGCGGGCCGCGCTGCTGCCGGGATTGTACGACAGGTACTGCACCACGAGCAGGTGGCGTCCGCC
>CAZYRQ010000176.1:0-4896 GCA_964649455.1 uncultured Lentisphaerales bacterium | reverse complement strand
TATTCTGGCTCCTGAATTCTGGGTGCGCATCCACTATTGTGGATCGCACCCCCCAGGTTCCTAAACACGTGAAGTTGCTTGCCATCGGCAACAGCTTCTCGCAGAATGCCACGCGCTTCCTGCCGCAGATCGTCAAGGCGGCTGGCGACGAGCTGACACCCAGCACTCTGGACAACCATGCAATACCGGCGACTTGGCAACAGTTCCCTGACACTTCCCGTCCTCACCTACGGCACCTATGACCTGGGCTATGCCGCAGGCTGGACGCCGGAGAACCGCCCGGAAGATGTCGTCCGGGCGGCCCTCGACCACGGCGTCCTGTGTTTCGACTGCGCCGAATCCTACGCCGACGGCGAATCCGAAGCCATCCTGGGGCGGGCGCTCGGCAAGGATCGCGACCGGGCCATCCTCGCCAGCAAGGTCAGCCGGGAAAACCTGGCTCCGGATCGGCTGATCGCCGCCTGCGAGGGCAGTCTGCGACGCCTCCGCACGGAGGCCATCGACCTCTATCTGGTGCACTGGCCCAACCCGGCGGTTCCGTTCACGGAAACCTACGCCGCGATGGAACGCCTGCAGCGGGACGGCAAAATCCGCGAGATCGGCGTCTCCAATTTCGGGCCACAGGATCTGCGCGACTGGATGCGGACGGGCACGGCGGTCGCCAACCAGATGTGCTACAACGCGCTCTTCCGCGCCATCGAGTTTGAACTGCTGCCCGACTGCCGTCGGCACCAGATCGGCACCCTCGCCTACAGTCCCCTCATGAACGGGATCCTGAGTGGACGCTGGCTGACGGTTGACGATCTGCCCGCGGATCGCCGGGGCAAACGCCTCTTCGCGGACGGCAGGGATGAGGCGACCGCACGCGCCACTGCGACCGAGATCACGCGGATACTGCAGGGACTCGCTAGCCTCGCGACCGAGAGCGGACACACCGTCTCCGAGGTGGCGATGGGCTGGTTGCTGGCACAGCCGGGCGTCACCTCGATCATTTTCGGCGGACGGCGTCCCGGGCATATCGCCCAGAATGCGCGCGCGGCCGAGATCCGGCTGGACAGCGCAATGCTGGCACGCATCGACCGCCTGACGGCACCACTCAAACAGCTTGTCGGCCCGAATGCCGATCCCTGGCTCGACGGCGCGGAGAGCCGCGTCAGGTGACTTCGCCACGCGCCTGCTCGATGGCCGCCAGCAGGCGCAGCAGCAGTCGCTGGTTCTCGCAGGCGGCCTCCGGGCCGAGCGGCGGATGGCCGGCGAGGAACTCGCGGATCAGCAGGCGCATCGGATCGGGATGCGGCTCGTCGATGCCCGTACCGGAACGGTAGCGCATGCGGAAGCAGCCGTCGGGGCCCGTCTCTCCTAGCAGGTCAAAGGCCGTGTCGTTGAGCGTAAGGCGCCGCACATTGGCGGGCTCACCCGTGGTGAAGCCGACGGCCAACTGCACCGTGACCGGCGCCGCGCCGCAAGCCTGAACCGGGAAGTCGAGACGGGCTTCGTACCCTTCGACGGCGGCGCGCACCGCGGGCCAGCCGGGCTCTCCGCCCGGCAGCAGCGTCTGCAGGGCGGCGATCAGATGCGGCCCCAGATCGATCCAGGTCTGCGCGGGATCGGGCGCGCGACCGCGCGCCGGCGAGCGCAGCTCGATCGCGATCCGCCGCAGGGTGCCCGGCGCGCGTGCCTGGAGCAGCTCGCGGCAGGTGCGGGCAACGACCGAGAACTGCGAGCAGAGCCCTAAGCGCACGCCCCGCGCGCCGGCCAGCGCCGCCAGATCGTGTGCCTCCTGCAGCAACGCCTCCGGCGTCCGTGCGGCATCGAAGACCAGCGGCTTCTCACAGAGCACGTGGCATCCGGACTCCAGCGCCTGCCGCGCGAGGGTCGCGTGATCCGCGGCCGGCACGCAGATATCGACGATCTCGGGACGCGCCGCCTGCAATAGCGCGGCCAGGTCGGTGTAGCAGCCGCCCGCGAAGCCGGTCAGCTCCTTCAGCCGGGCGGCGCTGCGCTGGACGCTCTCGGGCGTGCGGCCGAGGATGGCGACGACCTCCGCACCCTCCCGACACCACCAGTTGGCGTGGTGGCGTCCGATGCCTCCGGCTCCGAGAACCGCGACTGTGCAGGCCATGGTGTGATCCTCCGGTGCGTGTGGTTGCTGTGCGCCGTGCGGCGTGATCGCCGCAACAGGAGCAGCATAGCAGAAAACACACACGGCGGGAACCAGCGGCCGTAATCGGTTAGCCTCGGTTGGCCACAGGCGGGCGGGCGCGGGCAGCGCATGGAGCAGCGGGCGGCAGGTGCGGAGAAAGCTACGGATGGCGCGGATGGCCAGAGTGCACAGGTGGTGCAATCCTTCTGAATTCTGTATTCTGGCTCCTGAACTTCGGGAGCAGAAAGGAGCCGTGAATGCTCAAGTTGGTAGTCTATGTTCCGGAGACTCACCTGGAGATCGTCAAGGAAGCACTTTTCGAGGCCGGGGCGGGCACTCAGGGGCGCTACGACCGTTGCTGTTGGCAGGTGCGCGGGGAGGGCCAGTTCCGTCCGCTCGCGGGCAGCCGACCCTTCTCCGGCACGCCCGGAACGGTCGCGCGCGTGGCCGAGTACCGGGTCGAAATGCTCTGCCCGGCGGCGCGGCGCGGCGCGGTGACGGCCGCCCTGCGGCGCGCCCATCCCTACGAGGAGCCCGCGTTCGACTTTATCCGCCTGCTCGGCGATGGATGAGGCGATGCAACGGAATGGAATCGCACCCGGCATCGCATCCGGTCGCACCCGGTCGCACCCCTGGCAGCCTGCTTGTGCCGCGCCGTCCCGCCTGCTATGATTCCTGTGGTTCACGGAAAGGATCACCTGCTATGACATCTAAAATCCTGCGGACACTGGTTGCCGGTCTGGCCCTCGGCGCCGCCGCGCTGCTGCCGGCCCTGGGTCAGTCCGTCTATGTCGTCACGATCACCGACCTGCAGAAGCAGGACAGCTACGAGGTGATGACGCGCGAGCAGGTGGCCGAGCTGAAGGCCAGGATCCAGACCGAGGCGCGCCTCTTGCCGGCGGCCATCGCCGCCGCCCGGAAGGCATGGGAGACCAGCGACCTGACCAAGGACAAGCCCTTCCAGACGGCGGGTCTGGCCGCGCGCAAGTTCCGCCAGGAAGGGCCCTTCAACCAGGAGATGGCCAAGAAGAAGGCCGACAAGAAGATCGAACGCGACATGGAGCGCGACTACGATGCCGCCGTCGCCCGGCCCGGCACCAAGAAGAAGCTCTCCGAGAAGGAGGCGAAAAAGCAGGAGCGCGATGCCATGCGGGATCAACTGGCCCAGGAAGCCGCGGAACTGGTGCAGAAGCACCTCGAGGCCCTCGCCAAAGCCGCGCCCTGAACTTCGCTGCCGTCCTGTGGAACCGCATGCCATGGCCGAACTGATCGTTGCGCTCGATGTCCCCTCGCCCGAGGCCGTGCCGCCGGTGCTCGCCGCGCTTGGCGAGACGGTCGGCTGCTACAAGATCGGGCTCGAGCTCTTTTGCGCCGGTGGCCCCGCGGTCGTCGCGTCCGTCGCCGGCACCGGCAAGCGCGTCTTCCTCGACCTCAAGCTGCACGACATCCCGCGGACCGTCGCGCGCGCCGTCGTCGCCGCCGCCCGGCTACGGGTCGAGCTGATGACGCTGCATGCCGCGGGCGGGCGCGCGATGATCGAGGCCGCCGCGCAGGCGGCCCGCGCCTGCCCGGACGGGCAGCGCCCGAAACTGCTCGCGGTCACCATGCTCACCAGCCTGGAGCAGGCCGACCTGGGCGACCTCGGCATCGGACGCGCCATGCCCGACCAGGTCGCCGCCCTGGCGCGCCTGGCGCTGGAGGCCGGCGCCGACGGCGTCGTCTGCTCGCCCCGCGAGGTCGGACGGCTCCGCGAACTGCTGCCGCCCGGCGCGCTGCTCGTCACGCCCGGCGTGCGTCCGGCCGGCGCCGCTCTCGGCGACCAGAAGCGGGTGGCCACGCCGGCCGCCGCCGTCCGCGACGGGGCCACCCATCTGGTCGTCGGCCGCCCGATCCTCGACTCCTCCGACCCCGCGGAGGCCGCCCGCGCCATCCTGGCGGAGATGCGGGTGTGACGGTTGCCGACATTCCCGCCGTCCACCGCCGCCTCAAGGCGGCCTTCCACGCCCAGCGCGCCCCCATCATGGATCTCGTGGCCGCGCAGACGCGCGACCCCTTCCGCGTGCTGGTCGGCACGATCCTGAGCGCCCGCACCAAGGATGCCTGCACGGCCGGCGCCTGCGTGCGCCTCTTCGCCCGCGCCACGACGCCGGAGGCGCTCGAGGCACTCTCCGTCGAAACCATCGAGCAGCTGATCTTTCCCGTCGGGTTCTACCGCACGAAGGCGCGGATGCTCAAGCGGCTGCCCGGCGTGCTGCGGGAGCGGTTCGGCGGACGGCTGCCGGAGACGGTCGAGACGCTCTGCGAACTGCCGGGCGTCGGCCGCAAGACGGCCAACCTCGTCGTGGCCCTCGGCTTCGGCAAGCCGGCCATCTGCGTCGATGTCCACGTGCACCGCATCACGAACCGGCTGGGACTCGTCGCGACCGCGACCCCGCTGGAGACCGAGAGGGCGCTGCGCCGCCTCCTGCCGGTGCGCTACTGGCGCACCTGGAACAGCCACCTCGTCGCCTTCGGGCAGACGCGCTGCACGCCGCGGCGGCCGCGCTGCGGCGGCTGCCCGCTCGCCGCCTGGTGCGCAAAAGCATTGCCGGTATTGGTTTGACCACAGGGGGGCGCGGGGGGCGGTCACATAACAGCGTCGTGATAGAAAACAGTCAAGTCGCGTTCCGCCCACGCATCATGCGCTTCCCGCGCCACCCCGGGTGCGATTCAACTTTGTTGAATCGCAAAGAATCCAGAATCCAGAATCCAGA
>CAZYRQ010000175.1:0-4899 GCA_964649455.1 uncultured Lentisphaerales bacterium | reverse complement strand
GGGGATCGGGCAGGACGAACGGCAGCACACGCAGCCGCAGCCGCACCGCGCCGGCGGGCGCGCCGTCGGCCGTCAGGGCGACCGCGCCCTCGTAGAGTCCCGCAGCCGCGTCGTCGGGGATGCGGACGGTGACCCAGAACTGCCGCGGTTCGCCCGCCGCCAGCGCCAGGGGCTGCAGCACGGGCGCGTCGGCCACGGCCTCGCGGATGTAGTCGAAATGGGTTTCACCCGGGAGCAACGGCATGCGGTCGCCGCCCCACCGCGAGGCATGCCGGGGAAAGGGGTAGCTGACCCAGACGTACTCGGAACCGCCGGCCTGGCCGGCGCGCACATAGTGTTCGCGCGCCTGCGTGTCGACCTTGACGAGGCCGTCGTCGTGCAGCAGCAGGTCGGGCATCAGCTCGCGGCGCGTGTAGTCGTCCGCGTAGCTGTACCAGGCGCGCCCCGGCTGCCACCAGCACTTGACCACGCGGAGATCCACCTGGCCGGCCGGGATCTCGGCGAAGCCCGCCTCGCCGTCCGGCATGACGCGGCGCAACGCCCCGGCCTTCGCCTCCAGCTTGGCGACAGCCACACGGGGATCGACCAGGAACGAGGCCGGCACGAACTCCCCCTGCGCCCCGACCAGATCGAGGCGGTCGCCGCGCGTCTCCGGCGACGGACGCGTCTCGGGCGTGAGGGCCACGGCGCCGATGGCGGGCACGATATGGCAGGCCAGCGGCTTGCCGGCCCAGGGGTCGGGCGCGGCGGGCCGAGCCGACGGATCCGTCCGATCCTTCCGATCATGCGCCGGCTCGCCGTCCGCCGCCGTGAACTGCCGCAGCAGCGCCCCGCGCCGCAGGGCGGACGCGTGCCGCTCAAAACCCATCAGGGCGGGCACCTCGCGGAAGGCGGACTCGACGGCGGCGGTCTCCCAGCGGCCAATCCCCTCAAGCCGGGCACCCATCGCGGCGTAGCGCGCCGTCAGTGGCTGGATGACGGACGTGTGGAAGACGGGATCGCCGCGGGCGGGGTCGCTCCAGTAGTTGGTCACGGCAGGCATCGTCTGCGCATAGACTTCCCAGGCGCGCGGAATCAGGTGACGCTGGATCGCGAGCTGCTGCGCCGCCGTGGGCGCCTGCCACGCGACGCGTCCCCAGCGCCCCGGCTCGCGCTCGCGTCCGCCCCAGGTGAGGTTTGCGAGCACGATTGTGAAGCCCCACGGCTCAGTGTGCCCGTCGAGGAACGGCAGGCGGTTGTGGAGGCTCGACCAGGGAATGAAGATGGCAGTGCCCAGCTTGTCGCCGACCGGGGCCGTTTCGACGCGCACCGTGCCCGGCAGGTCGCTGGAGACGTTGTCGGCGCTGTTGGGCAGGCGGAAACGCACCTGGAAGGGATGGATCTGCCGCATGCTGGTGGAGAAATAGAGATCGACACGTCCGCCGCGGCGGTCCGTCTCGATGAAGATGTGCCACCCCGCGGGATCGTAGACCGTGTAGAACGCGGTCGCCGGATCGGCGAGGGCCGCCTTCTCCGCCGCGGTGAGCGCGCGTTCGGAGAGGAGATCCCAGAGGGCGGGGTCGATCGCCTTGTTCTCGCGCGGCGCCGGGTAGAAGCCGCCGGCGCGGCGCGCGGCATCGCGCACGAGGGGCGACTGCGCCCAGGCCACGACGCCGGAGGGCGCGCGGTCGACGAAGGTGCAGAGCGTGTGGTTCAAGGGCATCGCGCCGGCGGCATGCAGGGCCTTCTTGTGGGTTTCGAGGACACGGGCGACCGCGTATTCGCGCGCATGGACGTAGAAGACCGCCGCATCCCAGAAGGCGGCAACCTGGGTTGTCAAGTCGAGCTGCACGAAGGGCGGCGGCGCGGCGCCCTTGCCGTCCGCCACGGCGGTCGCCTCGCCGGCGTCGAGGCGTTCGAGCATGCCCGCGGTGGGATCGTTGGCCTCGGCCGCCAAGGCGGCCTGGATGCGGCGCTCCATGGTCGGAAAGTCGTTGCGCAGCCCATGGGTGCCGGCGGCCTGCAGCAGCAGCGTCAGGCGCTCCGGGGGCGTGGTCTCCGTCCGATCCGCGAGCTGGAGCAGGGCGCGTTCCAGCAGCGCGGCGGCCTGTTCGCGCTCGGCCTGGCCGGCGGCGGCCTGCAGCGCCGCGAGGGCCGAGCCGCGGGCGTTGCGGGCGTCCCAGATCTTGCGCGTGCGGTTCAACTGCTCCTGGCCGCGGCGCATGGCCTCGGCGAACGCCTCGTCCGCCCGCCCCGCCAGCGGCAGCAGGAGACCAAGAGCCAGGGTAAGCAAGATCAGGTGTCTGTCATGTCGCATGTTTGTTCCTCGTGTATGTACCGTTTGCGCGGACAACATCCCCGGTCGGAGTACCGCCTTTAGGCGGAAGTCTTTCAGGGGCTTCAGCCCCGCTATCAACTGGCCTGGTCATCATAACCCCGTCTCCCGTCCCCCGTCTCCCGTCTCCCGTCTCCCGTCTCCCATCTCCCGCTTGCCCTGCGTAGCCTATCGGCGAAGCAGAGTCTCCACTACTGCACCATCAGCACCGTGCCGACCGGCCGGTAGCGGATCTCGCCCGTCGTGTAGAGCTTCGCGAGATCCCAGTTGGCCGCGGTACCGGGGAAGTCGAGCGTCTCGAACACGCCAGTTACGGCGCTGAAGTCAAGGATGTCGAAGGTGTCGCCGGTGGCGGGTTTGAAGCCGTCGATCAGGCTCACCGCCAGCGTGCCGCCCGCGTAGAGCGTGCCGCTGCTGACAACCAAACGGTCGTGCTCCTCTTTATCGGCACCTGCCAGATCGATCTCTATCGTACCCACGTAGGTGCCATTCGTGTTGACGAGACTTGCGGAATTTGTCAGCACGCCCACTCCATCCGTTCCGCCCGGTCGCAACCAGCCGCCATTATAGGTGATTGAACCGATCTTTCCGCGACCCTCGACCACACCTCCTTGTATGGAAAAGGTGCCATTGTCGAATAACTGTCCGTGATCCAGAAACACATGGCTGTCTGCTTTCAGGACGGGTTTTCCGGAGTAGTTCCAGACTTTGATCAGCGCGCCGTCAGAGAGATAAACACCGCCTGACGCGCCGCATTCCATCGTCATATTGAGCAACCTCGTCCAGGAGCCCGTTCCGGAGATGCGAACCACGGAACCTGCGGCATATGTTACGTTGCCTGAGCCCGCATCGAACGAGCCATTGTTGGTGATGACCAAGGTTCCTCCGTTCATGACATTATATCGAGCTTGTCCGAGGGTCGATCCATCAACGATCAGTGTTGCACCGTAATCGATTCCATAAAGGGTCAAGCGCCCGAAACTTCCACTGGTGCTCGCCACCCGCACACGGGTGTCGCCTTTGATCCCGTAATAGGGCGAGCCGGTTCCAATGGCCAGTTGTCCATTGGTCACCGTCATGTCCAGCGTGTTGCCCGCCACACCCAGAACGGGTCCGCCATAGGGCACCGTGTATGTGTTGCCATTCAGATCCCAGGTCAGCGCGCCCCGCTCGACCTTGAACCGGTAATTGGTCACCGAAGCACTCCAGGTCACCGTGTAGGGTTCTGGCGTGAGAATGTTGAAGACCGCCGTGTTGGTCTCTACCGGCACCTGGTTGGGACTCCAGTTGAGCGGGTTTAAAAAGTCACCTCCAGCGGTATTAGTCCAGGTGACATTGTATTCCGCCCCCCGCGCGGCGGAGAGCGCCATCATGCAGCCCGCGGCCAGCGCGAGCCTGGCCATCCCGTTCATCAGCTTGTTGCGTTTCATGTTCCTGCTCCTCACTCGTTGTCGGCGTAATGGGTCAGTTCCAGGGGTGTGTGAGCGTGGCGCAGCGACGCGTGTTACAACACCCGGTCTCGGTGTACCCGGGCCTAAAGGCCCTCGCAGACTTCCGGCTGAAGCCGGAGCTCCGACGGGGAAGGCCTGCGCCGGTGAACCGTCGCGTCGGAGTACCGCCTTTAGGCGGAAGTCTTTCAGGGGCTTCAGCCCCGCTATCAACTGGCCTGGTCATCATAACCCCGTCTCCCGTCTCCCGTCTCCCGTCCCCCGTCTCCCGTCCCCCGTCCCCCGTCTCCCGTCCCCCGACTAGCGGACGGAGATGACTGTTCCGGGAGGCGAGGAGATGAGCCACATCGGCGCATCCTCCGCCTGGCCGCTCAGATAGGGATACCGATCATTCACGCGCACGTTGATCTTGGCGATGTCCCAGTTGGCGTAGGTGGCTATGTTCTTCATCTGGTCGGACGTCTTGCCCGTGCCCATGGCGCTGGTGGACCAGCCGGACGTCGGCATATCCCAAAAGTTGTCCTCGTCGGCATAGGCGCCGCCGGTTTCCGCGCGGCCCACCAGACCGCCGCCGTCGACGCCGCCAATGGGCCGCACGGCGCCGGTGGCATAGACGCGGCGCACGGCGCCCTGCGCGTTGCGGCCGCCGAAGCCGCCCCGGTGGCAGTCGGCCGCCGCCGCCGTCACCGCCACCCGCGCATAGCAGTCCTCGACCACGCCGCCGGCCGCCAGCGTCCCGAAAACTCCGCCCACCTGGTTGCTGCCGGAGACCGCTCCGGTGAGGCCCAGCGCCTTGACTGTCCCCGTGATCTTGCCGAACAGCCCGACGCCCGCGAGGGCCGGGCGGTTGATGTGCAGGCCCGCCAGCACCCGCCCCTGGCCGGCGAAAGTCCCGGAGAAGGGGGCGGCGTCGGTACCGATGGGCCAGAAGCCGGCGCCGTCGTTCCAAAGGGCCGTGTCGGACAAGTCGATGTCCCCCGCCAGTCTGTATTTTTTGTCCGGGTGCATCGCGCAGCCCTGCAGCGCCAGCGGCGTGGCGACGGGGTATTCCGCGAGCGACACCAGGCCCCCGTCGCCGAACGTCCAGCCGAAGTTCCTGATGATGGTCACCCGTCCGCCGGCGCCCTCCAGGCTGTA
>CAZYRQ010000174.1:0-4911 GCA_964649455.1 uncultured Lentisphaerales bacterium | reverse complement strand
TCGGCGGGCTTGTGCAGGATGCGGTGGCCGAGGCCGACGAGCTTGAGGATGCGGATGCCCTTGTCGCGCGCCTCCTCGCTGCTGAGGCCGGCGAAGCTCATCGGCAGGGTGACGTTCTCGAGGCAGGTCATCACCTGGATCAGGTTGAAGGACTGGAAGACGTAGCCGATCTTGCGGCAGCGCAGCCAGGCGAGCTCCTCGGTGTCGAGCTGGGCGATGTCGACCTGGTCGATGTAGACCCGGCCTGAGGTCGGTTTGACCAGCGCGCCGATGGCGTTGAAGAGCGTCGACTTGCCCGAGCCCGAGGGGCCCATGATCGAGAGGTACTCGCCGCGGTAGACGTCGAGCGTCGCGCCGCGCAGGGCGTGCGTCTCCTGCGGTCCGGAGCGGTAGATCTTGTGAATGTCCACGCCGCGGATGATGACGGGCAGGGCCTGGCCGTCGGGCTCCTGGAAGAGCTCCTGGAAGCGTTGCGGGTCGTGTGTGTCCACGGGCGTTCTCCTCAGACGGTCGAGCGGAGGGCGGTGGCCGGGACCATGGAGGCCGCCACCCGGGCGGGATAGAGCGCGGCGATGATCGAGAGCGCCACGCCGGCGAAGACGCAGCCGACGGCGTAGAGGCCCATCGTCCCTCCGGGCAGCGCGCTGAAGACGAGGCTACCGCCGTAGGTGATCACGTAGACCGTCAGGGCGAAGACCCCGCCGAGCAGCGCGCCGAGCAGGCCGCCCACCAGTCCCATGATCGAGGCCTCGAGCACGAACATGCGCGTGACGAAGCCCGAGAGCGCGCCGAGGCACTTCATCGTGCCGATCTCGCGGAAGCGTTCGGTGACCGACATCAGCATGGCGTTGGAGATGCCGATCACGGTCACCAGCAGCGAGATGATGGTGATCCAGACGCTGCGGAAGCGCTCCTTGCGGGTCTCGAGCGCCTTGGCCGCGAGCTCCTCGGGCGACCAGGCGCGGGCCAGCTGGACCGCGCGGTCGGCCGGCAGCGCCGGCGGCAGGGCCACGCCGGGGGCGGTGACGGCGGCCAGCTTGTTGAGCGAGCTCCCGAGGAAGCCGTCCCAGTCGAAGGCCGGCAGCGGCCCGTCGCCCATGATGAAGACGACGGCGGCCTCCCCGGCCAGCCGCGCGGCCGGCGCCGGGCGGAGGGTGGCGGCGAGGGACCGCTTGGCGGCGGGCGCCCCCTGTTCGAGCGTCAGGACCGCGCCGGCTTCGGCGGCGAGCTGCTCCAGGACGCGCGCCTCGATCTCGCTCAGGGCGCCGCCGCCGACGATGCCGATGGCGCGGCCGCGCAGCTTGGGCAGGTCGGAGCGGACGAAGCTCATGATCCGGCCGACCTCCTCGCGCCGGGCGTCCTCGTCCGCGACCCCGCGCTTGACGATCTGCCCGGTGAGGATCGACATGAGGAAGGCGATGCCGCAGATCACGCCGGTGATCGTGACGATCGAGCGGCCGAGGCGGATCCGCAGGCCCTGCAGGACCACCTCGAGGGCGATCCGCAGCGGCAGCTTGACCTGGTTGGGGATGGTGGCGTTCGCGTTCATGGGTGCTTAGAAGGGCGCGCTGGAGACGGCATTCTTGATCAGGTTCATGGCGATCGTGGCCATGCCGATGAGGCCGACGCCGGTGTAGTAGCCCGCCAGGAGCGCGGGGGCCATCCGGAGGAAGCCGGTCGCGCCGAACTTCTTCTGGAAGTAGTAGCGGCCGAGGAGGGCGCCGCAGATCTCCAGCACCATCGTGTGCGGCAGCGCGCCGAAGCCGCGGATCATGCCGTAGATGAAGAGCGTCGGCAGGCCGAGGATGTTGAAGAGGACGAAGAGGACGAGCGTGATGCTGCCGCCGGTGGCGATCACCCCGGGATGCAGCGCCTTGGCGAACTCGGTGTCGGCGAAGCGGCTCGCGGCCTCGGCCGCGCCGACCATGCCGGCCGCCTCGGCCTCCGGGTGGAAGGTGGCCGAGTAGAGCAGCGTGGTGGACTTCGAGGCCAGCTCCCAGTTGAGCTGGGCGGCCGGGAAGATGTCCGACGGCACGGCATTCGACTTCCAGATGAAGGACCAGAAGACGAAGGAGAGGATGTAGAGCACCGGCAGCGCGACCAGGTCGGCCTTCATCAGCGAGCGGAAGCGGACGCCCGTCAGCTCGTTCACGCGGAAGGACTGGGCCATGCCGCCGTAGTTCGCGATCGGGATGGGGGCCAGCCAGATGTCGAGCTTGTTGTAGCCCGACAGGATGTAGGTGCCCTCGCGGACGAACGGGATGTCGACCGCCTGGCCCGTCAACCCCAGCAGGCGGGCGTTGACATAGGAGATGAAGGGGTTGTAGACGCAGGTGAAGACGATCAGGAAGCCGAGGATCCCCGGCACGAGGCGGTGGCAGAGGGTGACCATGGCCGCGGACGCGGCAAGGTAGCCGAGCAGGGCGAAGGCGATCGGATAGTCGCCGCGCCCGATCGCGGGCGTCTTCCAGAGGCTGCCGACGGCGGCCTGGCGGCTGTCCGCGGTGGCGGCCCCCGCGCCGGCGGCGGCCTGGCGGCGCGCCTCGCGGCCGCGCCGGATCACGTCGCGGAGCGTCGAGAAGATGCTGATCAGGGCGATCGCCGCCGAGGTGCCGAAGCCGAAGCTCATCCAGAAGTCGATCGAATTGACGAACGACGTGTTGACCGTGTTCATGCCGGGCTGCCACTGGACGAGGATCTCCGAGAGGTGCAGCACCGGATTCAGGATCAGGGTGGTCAGGATCGCGCTGAAGGAGCCGATGACGGCCCAGAAGGGCAGCACCATGCCGAGCAGGATGATCCCGGGGTCGATGACCATGCCGGTCGGGGTCGCCGGCAGCAGGATCTCGCTCATGGTGGTCGTGTCGAGAAACGGCTGGGGAATCAGGAAGACGGGCTTGTCGAGGAACATGCCGGTGATCGCCGGCACGCCGACCTGGATCAGGCCGAAGGAGATGCCGATCAGCGAGCCGAGCGAGAAGATGCGCCACTTGGAGACGACCTTCCGGCCGCCGTCGTCGACCTGCAGCTCCTCGTTCTCGATCTCGTCGCTCTTCTTGGTGGAGTCGGCCAGCGCCAGCGCGCCCTGGGCGCTGATCGGCGCCAGCGGGAAGGGCAGGCGCTCGACGTCCGAGCAGAGCCGGAAGAAGAAGTAGCCGAGCGTGTACTTGTTGATCAGGCCGATGACCGAGAGGAAGGCCAGCAGGAGGGCGGGCTTCAGCCAGTCGCGGTGGAAGAGCAGGCGCTCGGTGATCGCCGGGCTGTCCGGCTTCGGGCACCACCACGTCGGAAAGAAGTCGCGCATGCCCATGTCGCGCGCGGCGTCGGAGGTGACGAGGAAGGCGCGGTAGACGAGCTCGCCGAAGGGCCCCCCGGGAATCATCGCGCTGCCGGCCATCATCACGCCGGCGGCGTGCAGCAGGACGATCAGGTTGCCCTTGCTCATGGTCTTCATCGCGCGCCGGGTCACCTCGCTGAAGAGGATCACCGTCACCCAGGTCGCCGCGCTGCCCATGCCGCCGCCGGTCATCAGGCCGAGGTAGATGGCGCCGGGCATCATGATGGCGCCGCAGAAGAGGATCCCGATGATCGTGGTCCAGCCGAACCCCTCCTCGTAGGTATCGGGGGTCGTCAGCAGGTTGCGGTACTGTTCGAGCTCCTTGTCAACCCTGGCCATGCGAAAGCTCCTTCCTGGCAACCTGCGCCTCGAGCAGCTCGCGGGCGCGACCGTGCAGATCCTGCTTCATTTCGTTCGGCACCGCGCGCCAGTGCAGGAAGTGCCGGCGGATCCGGGCGACCAGCGGCCCGTTGAGCCGCAGCCAGGCCTCGCGGGTGCCCGTCACGCGGATCAGGCGCATCCGGGAGATGTATTCGCGAGTGTCGGGGTCGGTGGCCAGCTCGATCAGGATCCGCTGCGAGACCCCCAGGTCGAAGGGCTTGAGCCAGACCTGCACCTCGATCACGGGGATGTAGCCGCCGCCGGCCAGCGGATCGCGCCGTTCGCTGACGGTCAGGACCGGATCCGCGGCGAAGAAGGGCCCGGCGCTGCCCTCCCCGTGGTTCACGAAGTACTGGTGGAAGAAGCCCAGCACCGCGATGCGGTCGAAGTGCGTGAAGGTGAAGGGCAGGTCGAAGGCCAGCTCGTCGTCGTCGGTGGGCGGCGGCAGCGTCCAGCCGGCATTGTCCGCCGGCTTGGCGATCTCCATCGCCGAGCGCGCGGGGAAGTAGGTCGAGGCGATCGTGGCGGCGGCGATCGCCAGCGAGGCGTAGACCGTCGAGATCGAGGTGAAGTTCATGTTCAGGCCGCCGGTCCAGCCGAGCGCCGTGAGCACGCGGCCCGTGCCCTGGCTGAGGATGTACCCGAGCAGGGCGCCGACGACCGAGTAAACGAGCGCCTCGGCGACGAACATGAAGAAGATGTAGCGCGGCGCGATGCCGACGGCGTTGTAGACGAAGATCTCGTCGCGGCGCTCGTAGACCGAGCCCTTCATCGTGTTGAGCACGGTCAGGGCCGCGATGATCAGCGGGATCAGCAGGTCGGCCATGCCGGCCAGCGAGCGGGCGCGCGCGCGCCGCCCGTTGTAGGCCGTGCCGTCGAGCCCGTAGTTGACATCGCGCCCCGTCTGCTCCAGGTAGCCGGCGACCTCGGCGCGCGCCGCGGCGAAACTGGCCTGGTCCATGCTGACCGCGGCCGAGACCGTCCGCATGGCCCCATCCGTCGTGGCGTTGAAACACCCGACAAGCCCGATGATCACCTGTTCGGCCACGACCCGCGGATCGTCCATCTCGGCGAGCAGGTTGTTGTCGCTCACCTGCGGGCGGATGAGGGCCTCGGCATCGAACGGCAGCAGCGTGTCGCCGTCGAGGTCGCGCGTGTTCTGCAGCGACTCGGCGCTGAAGATCCCCTGCACG
>CAZYRQ010000173.1:0-4928 GCA_964649455.1 uncultured Lentisphaerales bacterium | reverse complement strand
GCAGGCAGCGGCGGACGCAGTCGCGGTCGGTGACCGTGCCGATGACCACCTCGGCACCCCAGGCGCGCAGCTCGTCGGTCTTCAACCCCTCCTTGTAATCCATGGCAACCACCTGGTGCCCCATGTCCAGCAGGCGCCGGACAAGCGCCTTGCCGGTAAACCCTGTGCCGCCCGTCACTAGAATCTTCATGAAAACTCGCCTTTGTCGTCTGCTGCTGGATCCTGGCCCGGGGCACCTTGCCCGCAAGTTCCATCAAGCCAGGAAGTCTAGCAGCTTGCGTGCTGGCGTGCGAGGCGGATTCTAATGCGTGTCGTATTGCCGTGCTTGTCGTATTCGGTTGGCACACAGGGGGGGGCGGGGAAGCGCATGCGGAGCGGGCGGAATTCTGGCTCGTCCTCGCCTTCGACGCAAAGAGCATCAAGAGGTAGATCCGCGAATGGACGAATGAACGCGAATACAGTCGCTGCAGCAACGTCCCATGCGCACAGGCTCGCTCTATCGGTCGAGGGAGGATTATGAAGCGGCTGCTGGTGCGCGACCGATTTTGCGCGCGGTTCCGCGCGCTTCTACAGCGGAGCCCGCTCGGCGAGTGACGTGGTTTTGTAAAACGACTCCCGCCCCTGAACTGTTCTCTCCCCGCCGCAGGCGGCGGGTCAGAAAGTGCGCGCGGGCGCGCTCCACATCCGCAGCGTCACCCACTCCCCACCTTAGATCTCTCAATGCACTTTCCACACTCAACCCTTTTGCCAATCGATAACAGTATCCGGCCCAGCGGCACCGGCCTGCATCAGTACCCGCGCCAGTGCGGCGGCGGTGGAAGCATGGGCAAAGACTGTCTCTGCGGCACGGCGTCCCTGTTCCGACTCGCGTCGCAGGCGGACGGGATCGTCGAGCAGCGCGGCCCAGGCGCGCGCCAGTGTCGCGGGCCGGGCGTCGTCCGACAAAACGCCGCACCCGGCCGCCGCGGCGATCTCCGGAAAGGCACCCTGGCGCGGCAGCACGACCGGCACCCCGGCCGCCATGGCCTCGATGGCGTAGTAGCCGAACGCCTCGGGTTTCGCGCCGCCGGGCACTGAGAGCAGGGTCAGTTCCGATAGGAAGCCGGCGCGGTCATCGGCAAAGCGGCTGACGGAGATCTCCGCCTGCGCGTCCACGCCTGCCTGCGCCAGCCGCCGCGCCTGCCGCCTGAGGAATCCCCGCTCCGCAGGTGGGCCGCCCGTCGCAGCGAGACGGACATCGGCAAAGCGCGGCTCGCGGCGCAGCAGCAGATAGGCCTCGACAAACCGGTCAAACCCCTCCGCGGGCGCGAGACGCGACAGGAAGCCGACCGTCCGCGGACGGCGGTCGACGTCCGTCAGGCGGTAGCCGCCGGGATCGAGGCCCGGGTAGACCACCGCGATCCGTTCCGGCGGGATGCCGATCATGCGCGCCATCGCCTCCGCATAGTAGCCGCTGGCGGCGACAAAACGGTCGATGGCGCGGGATTCGGCGGCGAGGACTTTGACGACGGCCGCGCGCAGATCCGCTGCCATCGCGTCGAACCAGACATGTTCGTCCTGCAGCCAGCAGAGCACCGGGCACCCCACGGCCGCCTGGAGTTCCGATGCCAGGCCGGCCAGGAGGGCGTTGGAGAGAATGATCGCTGCGGGTCGTTCGTCCGGCGGCAACGCCCGCAGCCAGTCGCACACGCGGGCGAGTTCGTCCGCCTGCTGGCCCTCACGGCCGCGCAGCATCGACAGCGTCAGATCCTCGAGCCCGCGCGCCGAGGTCGTGCCGGCGAAGCGCGCGGCGATCCGGAGCACAGACCAGCGGTCGAGCGGCGCGAACCAGGCGCGCGGCAGACGCCGCAGCGCGGCGAAGCGGTGCCGCAGGTAGAGCGAGACCGCCCCATAGAAGACCGGCACCTCCGTCGGCCGAGGCATCGCCACCGTGGCCGGCAGGTAGAGCGGCAGGAGCGTGACCTGGTGGCCGGCGCTTTGCAGGGCGCCGGCCAGCGCGGCGTCGCGCAGGCAGTTCTGGCAGTAGAACGATCCGCCGGAACCCGGTAGAATGTAGAGCACGTTCACGCGGCCAGCTTAGCGGAATGGCGCCGTGGTGTCAGTCCGCAAGTCGAACCCGGGCGGACAAGGACGAGCGGACAAGGGGGCGAGGCCACCGGCATTCAGCCGCCGGCTGCCGGCTCCGGTGCGGCGGGCAGCCCTTCAAGCGCAGGGCCGGCGCCAGGGACGGAGCGCAGGTGGAGGCCATCGACGCGGAGGTCGCGGACGGCGCCATGGCAGCGCATGAATGGGAGCGAGTCGGGAAGGTGGTTCACCATCGAGCAGTCGCGGATGGAGAGGCCTTCAAGCGTAAACCCGGGGTCGATGTCGATAGTCGGCACGGTACGGTAGGTTTCGACACGGTGTAAGCGCGAGAGTGTCAGGTTCCGCATGATGCTGCCACCGCTTCCCTCGCACCAGATGAGTCCCCAGAAGAGCGGCTTGTCGCCATGCATGTCGCCGATAAAGTGAAAATCCTCTGGTGGCAGCGGGCAGCGGCAAATGTGGAAATCCTCGAGTGTTATGTTCTCGAAGAGACCGGGTACCTTGCGTTCGGGGAAGAAGTGGGTGAAGCCGACGGCGTAGCGGTAGAAGGAGCCGTGGACGTTGCGGATCGTAATATTGCGGATGGGCGAGCCCGTCGTGAGGATACGCGCGGCCGAGTGGCAGCCTTCCGAAAAGATGCCGTCGACCACGATGTCTTCGATAGGCCCCATGATGGGCGATTCGCGATAGCCGTCGTCGGCGTTCAGCGCGAGGAGGTCGTCGTAGCAGGTGCCGAAGAGGTTTGTGATGCGGCCGCGGCGGCAGTAGCCGTCGAAGTGGACGCCGTCCATGTTGTCAGGCGAGGGGTTGCCTTTGTTGTAGTCGAAGGTCACGTCGTCGATGGCAAAATCCTCGACACGGGCAAACTGGGCGCCGTAGGTGACGGGATCCTTGAGCGTGATCCCCTGCACGCGGAGGTCGCGGACGCCCACGAAGCGCATGACGACGCCGCAGTAGCGTTCCGGATGGTAGGGTACGTTTCCAAGTTCGGAGCGGAGCATCGCGCGTCCGAAGGCGGGATCGGCGGGATAATCTGCGGGCAGCAGCATCCGTTTGCATTGCGGGCCACAGTTGTAGACCTTGCCGGCATCCTCGGGGTGCTCGGGACGTGCACCGATCATGGCGTGATTCGGCGCCTGGGCGAGGTTGTTGTAGTCCCAGATGCCACCGACGAGGGAGACGCGGCGGTCGGGATCGCCCGCCTGCCGCTCGTTGCGGAGCATCAGGCAGTTCGAGCGCGGCGCGAGGACGATGCGCGTCCAGCGGTCGAAGCGCAGTTCCTGCCCGGAGTGGACGACGAGCGTCCGCGAGATCAGGTAGTGCGCCTTGGGCGCGGGCGGCGCGACAAGACCCACGCGCGTGTCGAGCAGGGCTTGCAGGGCATCCGTGTCGTCATGGACGCCGTCGCCGTAGAGGCGTGGGGTGTTGTTCATAGTTCTTCTTTACTTTCGGGGGTGTACGACTGAATGCAAGGGATACCAAGCGATCAAGTTCGCGCCCATCCCAGCGCAAAATCGGAAATGGCGTGGGCGGCGGCATTGAGCCACTCGAGCCGCTCCTTGCCGAGCCGGTCGTGCCCGTGCCCGGTTACAGCGGGTGAAAAAGGGGAAAGCTGGAGCATCCTGCCGGCGGCGCAACAGTCGAAATCGCGGCCGGCGGGCTTGTAGTATTTGCCAAAGCCTTCGGTCACGAGCTGGATCACGCTGCCGCCGGCGGCAAGTATTGCCTCCTTGACCTCCCGCTCGCCGGGGGAGATGAAAGGGCTTACCAGGACCGCACCGCGCGCGGCGTACGCGAGGATCTGCGATGTGACGCGTGTCATGGTGTCAGGCGGTGTGAAACGGGAGATGCGCACGCTCACAAGCAAGGGCGCGTCGAGCAGGAATGGGTTGCCGACGGCCGTCCAGTGCGGCGCGGTGGTGACTGTAAGTGCACGACTGCAAGCCATGCCTTCCCCTTGCGGCTGTGCGTCTGCAGTCGCCCCCGCACCCCCTTGCAGTTGTACGCTGGCAGTTTCCAGGACCGGCTTCCAGTTCGTGCCTTCCCGTTTCCACCCCTTGATGAAAGTCCGCGGCAACTCAAGCGTGAAAGCCTTCGTCACGCGATTGCTCCTGCGTGGTCCGTTGACGGCCTCGCCTGTCTCGACGCTCCAGATCGCGGGCGCTTCCGTGCCCGCCTCCTCTGCGGTCAGGTCGAAGAGACGCCAGTGTCGAAAGCCCAGCACCTTGCGGAAGAGGTCGGGGTGTTGCCGGCGGATCCAGAGCCTGCGCGGATTGTCGAGCACGTAGTGGTTCTGGCGCGCCAACTGGCCTTTCGCGAGGCAGATTGAATCGCGCCACGCGCCATCCCAGAGTGGCCGCTCCGCAAGGCGTTCCGATTCGGCGGCGAAGTAGCAGACGACATCATCGAGGTCAACGGCGCCTGCCTCGGTGATGAAGACCATGCCGTGAAAATGGTCCGGCATGATGGCATGGAGCGTGGCGCGCACCTTCGGGAAGCGCCGTTCGATCGCCTGCCAGGCGTCGTAGACCGCCTTGCCGTATCCGTTGCGCTCGATGCCCCACTCCCTGCACTCGCCGAAAAGGTTCACGCGGGGCTTCGTCGTGAGCGTGATCATGTAGATGCACCGCGCGGTGTAGTCCCAGCAAGTGAGACCCTTGTGGGAATGGGGGAGAATGGGCATTTTGAAAGTCTCTGTAGGCGACTGCCCGTGTACGACGGCAAGAAACGCTTCGTAAATTTGGGTTTACGCTACCTCATTTACGGGGCGGCTGTCAACTAGGGCAAACGGCCAGGCTTATCCCACCCCCTTTTTGCCTTCGATTCCCAGCAGCCTATCGGAC
>CAZYRQ010000172.1:0-4940 GCA_964649455.1 uncultured Lentisphaerales bacterium | reverse complement strand
CAGCGTCCGTCCGGCATGACCGCAGTGGCTATGGCGCGCGTTGATGGCAATGACGGCGATATCGGCCTGCATGGGTGGAATCCTATGCATTCTGGGTGCGCATCCACTATTGTGGATCGCACCCTCCGGGTGACGTCACTTCGATTGCGTGGGCGGGGCAGACCTGTCGGCAGCCGTCGCAGCGGGTGCAGCGCTCCTGGTCGATGGTCGCGCGCGCGTGGGGCGTGAAGGGGATGGCTTCTACGGGACACTGCTGGGCGCAGCGGGTGCAGCCGATGCAGGTTTCGGTTACGGTGTAGCGGATGAGGGCGCGGCATTTGAGCGCGGGGCAGACGCCGCCGAGGTGGGCCTCGAACTCTTCAGGAAAATAGCGCATCGCGGTCAGCACCGGATTCGGCGCCGTGCGGCCGAGCCCGCACTGGCTCCCGGCGGCCACGGTGGCGGCCAGGGTGCCGAGTTCGCGCAGGTCGTCGGGCCGCGCGCGTCCCTCGCAGAGGCGGTCGAGGATCTGCAGCATGCGGCGGGTGCCGATGCGGCACGGCGTGCAGTGGCCGCACGACTCGCGCTGCGTGAACTGGAGGAAATAGCGGGCCATGTCGACCATGCAGTCGCGGTCGTCGAGGACGACCAGGCCGCCGGAGCCCATCATCGCGCCGGCGGCGGCGAGCGCCTCGTAATCGACGGGCGCCGATCCCAGGGAAGCGGGGATGCAGCCGCCCGAGGGGCCGCCGACCTGCACGGCCTTGAAGGCGTGACCGTCGGCAATACCGCCGCCCGCCTGGAATACGATGTCGTTGAGCGACATGCCCATGGGCACCTCGATCAGTCCGCCGCGGGCGATGCGTCCGGCAAGGGCGAAGGTCTTGGTGCCGGGGCTCTCCGGCGTGCCCAGGGCACGGAAGGCCGCGGCGCCGTGGGTGAGGATCCAGGGAACCAGGGCGAGGGTCTCGACATTGTTGATGAGCGTCGGGCGCCCGTGCAGTCCCGCTTCGGACGGGTAGGGGGGGCGCCGGCGCGGTATGCCGCGCCGGCCCTCGATGGCCGCCAGCAGGGCCGTCTCCTCGCCGCAGACAAAGGCGCCGGCCCCCTCGACGACCTGCAGGAAGGGCAGGCCGCCGGCGGTAGCGTCGCGGCCGGGAGGCGCCGTGCTCAGCAGACCCTGTTCCACGCAGCGGCGGATCGCCTCGCGAATACGGGCGACCGCCACGGGGTACTCGTGGCGGATGAAGAGGAAGCCTTCGGCGGCGCCGACGCACCAGGCGGCAATCGCCAGGCCTTCGATGACGCGCAGCGGGAACGATTCGAGCAGCATGCGGTCCATGAAGGCCCCCGGATCGCCTTCGTCGCCGTTGCAGACGACGACGGGCCCGAGGCTGCCGCGTGCCACCTGACCGCGCACGCCGCGCCATTTGGCGGCCGTTGAATAACCGGCGCCGCCGCGGCCGCGGAGCCCGGCCTCGGCGAGCGTGCCGAGCACCGCATCGCGTCTTGGTTCTGGTTCGTCGGCATCCAGACAGGCCAGGTAGGCGGCAAAGCCGCCGTGGCGGCGGTATTGGTCGATGTCCAGTGGATCGAGCGCGCCGGCGTGCTCGGTCGCCAGCCGCGACTGGCAGGCCCAGAAGCCGGCGTCGGGCTGGTCGCGGACGGAGGCTGGAAAGCGGACGGGGGGCTCGGGAGATGCGGCGTCGACGAGGCGGTCGAGCAGGGCGCACGCGGCCTCGCGGAGCCGTCGCCCGGGCGGCGGGTGGTCGCGGAAGTGGCTGGCGAGGATAACGTCCAGATCGCGCGGCCGCACCCGTCCGTAGCGGAAGCGCCCCTGTGGTGTCTCGATTTCCAGAAGGGGCGCCTGGTGCGAAGCGCCGGTGCAGCCGACCTCGCGGAGGCGCGCGCGCAGGGTTTCCGCGCGGAGGCGGCTCTGGAGCCGGGCGAGAAGTTCGCCCGACTGCGCCGCCAGGCAGCTTGAACAGGTGCAGAGGCGGATCTCCCCGGCAGGCGGCGCCGCCATCCCCTGCGGTTGGGGGGATGGCGGCGGTTGCGCGGTCGTGGCGAGGAAGTCGCGCAGGATCGCGGGAATGTCGCTCTTGGCGACCGGGCCGTAGATCACCTCGTCGATCTGGACGGCGGGTGCCAGCATACAGCAGCCTAGGCAGGCCACTTTCTCAAGGGTGAAGAGTCCGTCGGGGTCGGTGGACGCCGGGGCCGGGATGCGGAGGTGGCTGCGGAAGGCCTCGGCGAGGGCCTCCGCACCCTTGACGTGGCAGGCGGTGCCGATGCAGACGCGGATCGTGTGGCGTCCGGCGGGTTCGAGGCGGAACTGGTTGTAGAAGGTGGCGACCGAGGTGATGTCGGCGAGCGGCAGTTGCCAGCGCGCGGCCAGCGCGTCGAGCAGGGGCGCCGGCAGGTAGTGGTGGCGGAGCTGGATGGCCTGGAGCGCGGCGACGAGGTCGCCGCGACGGACGACGGAGGCTTCCAGTAAATGGTCGAGGTCGCCCTCGCGCCAGGTTTTCGAAGTGATGGACACGTGAAGTATCATGCCTGAATCCTTTCCCGATGGGGAGCGAAATGAATTTGCAACTAATCCACAGGGTGTTCGTGAACAAGGGCAAGTTCTCCGTCGACGGAGCACAGTTTTGGTTGAAAGGCTGGAACGGCGCCGGCGTCATCCTCTATCGGGTACACGCAAAATTCGCGGGGCGGATCTACAGGAAGAGCCCCGCAAGCGGCAAACCCATTGTTGATTTGTTGAATCCGCCTCCTGACCAAAACGCCCGCCCCCCTCCCGCCGATGCAGCCTCTCTTGCATCAACCATTTTGAATCACACCCCTGCCGGGACTCGACTACGAGAAGGATGGATGGAAGCTCGTCGAAGGCCAAGAAGAACTGCACTGGATGTTCTTCAACCAGCTTGCCAACGATATGCGTTTCGGCGCCTCGGGAATCGAGGAGCAGACCTCCAACGAGCACCGTCTCGCCTTGTTCGACAAAGCGGTGAGCGTACTCAAGAAGAATAACGGACAACGCGACTTCATCTCCCGCCGCATCGGCGTGCTCGTCGATCTCGGGCGCGACGAGGAGGCCGAGCAGGTGCTTCTCGAACTCGCCGCCACGACCAATATTGTAGACCGCATCCACTGGCTCGGCGCGCTCGGCGATTTCTACTTCAACCGCTCGTACCGCTACTATGCCGTTGAGTTCTACACGATGTTCGGCTTCAACCGGCAGAACCGCGGTGGAGAGTTCCCCAACCGGAACGAGCGCTTCTGCGAAGCGCTCTTCGCGACCGGTCACTATCGGGAATGTCTGGAGAATATCGCTTCGCTTCCCACGTGGGGGTCTCTACGCGACCGCAACGAACAGTACCGCCGCGTCATCGAGGCCAAGATCAAAGAGCAGGGTGCTGCGGCTGCCAAGTAACCGGGCATCGATCCGCAAACCGGCTACTTTCCGAGTTTCGCCTTCAGGCGGTCATACGCGAAGGCGTAGTAGCTCTTCCAGTTGCGGTCGGCCTTGTTCTTGAGGACCTCGAGGGCGCGGAGTTCCTCCTCCTCGCGTCCGAGCAGCTTGAGCGCCTTGGCGACGTTGGCGCGGTCTTCAATCGTGTATTGCTCCCGGGTGTTCAGGGGGGAGTCGACCGGCGGATAGAGGGCGACGACGCCTGCGTAGTCCTGCTCAGCCCAGGCGATGCGGCCGAGGCGGATGCGTACAAAGTCGTTGGTCGCCCCCTTGGAAGCGGCGACGATCATGTCCAGCACCGTGCGGGCGGCATGGAAGTCGCCGGCCTTGAGCGCGCAGTTGGCGGCCGACTCCCGGTAGCCCCAGTTGCCGGGCGTCTTGGGGCCGACGCCCACAGAGAGCGCCTGGAGATAGGCGGCGGTCGCCTGTTTTAGATAGGGCGTCCAGGACGGCGTGTAGTAGCGGGCAGCGCGGCCTTCGAGGAAGCGCGCATAGTTGACGAACGCGTCGGCGCGCTCTGCGGCATTCGTGTTGGCCGTCTGCATGAGGTAGAGCTGCTCCGCCTCGGCAAAACGTTCGAGCTTGTCGAGCAGCCACGCCTTGTGGAAGTAGAGCGGTATCTTGTTGACGACTTTCGGATCGGCGATACCCGTGTCCATGAGGTCGACGCGCGCCTCGTAGGAATAGGCCGGATTCAGGTGGTCGAGGCCCGGCTGCTCCTGTCCCCACGACCATCCGCCATACATGTCGCTCATGTAATCGGCCATGTCGAGGTAGTACTTGAGCTGCACGGCCGGATCGGCGGACTGGGACTTGATCTTGGCGGCCGTGGCGAGGACATCGAAGTCGAAGGGCAGGCTTTCGTGAATGATCGCCCTGAGCTTCGCCAGACGCGCGCCGGCGTCGTGCTTCGGATCTTCGAGCAGCGCCTTGAGCGCGGCTTCCGCCTTGGGGAACTCCGCGTCCGGGCAAAGCAAGCACTCCCGCCTGGCGAGGAGGTAGCAGGCTTCGAAGCGCTTGTCCGGGCGTTCATGGTGTTGCGCGGCCGTATGGAGGAGTTTGAGGTAAAGATCGGCGCGCGCGCCGGTGGCGTGGCCGTCGCGTTCCATGGTGCTGGCGAGGTCAAGACCGGAGGAACCGATTTGCACCAGCCGCTGCGTCTCGTCCGCAGTGGGGCAGTTGGTGACTAGGAAAAGCGCGGTCTCCAACGCGGCCATGTAGACCTTCGGATCCTGTTGGTTGCGCGCGCGGGAGAACGCGCCCATGGCTTCGTTCATCCGGCCCTGCCAGTTTTGCGGGGTGAGATTGGTGACCACCACGTCCGCCGAGGCCGCGATGGTGACGGCGGTGGCGATGATGACCGAAGAAAAAAGTGTGTTAAATTTCATTTCGCGTCTCCTATTCTGCGAAGAGCTTGTCGTCGACATGGCTGGTGTAGGCCTTTTCGACGTCGTAGCGGAAGTTGAAGAGCATGTCGGATGCCCGG
>CAZYRQ010000171.1:0-4973 GCA_964649455.1 uncultured Lentisphaerales bacterium | reverse complement strand
GGGTGTCCTGGCAGCCGGTGGTCAGCAGCGGCACGCCGATGCCGGGAATCGCGTGGCGCGACAGGTCGGGAAAGAGGCGGGTCAGCGTGTCGAGGCAGCCGACGCCGATGACCGCGTCGATCTTGCCGTCGGCGAGCAGCATGCGGACGACGGTGGCGCCCTCGGCGATCAGCGTGACCATGCCGAGGCGCTGCGCCTCGTGCACGATGCGGTCCAGGACGCAGGCGCCGCAGTGGGCGCAGATCAGGCCGACCTCGTCGCGTTCGCCGCGGCAAACGGCGCGGTCGCTCAGGCAGAGCGGCAGCAGCAGCAGGCGCCGGTCGAAGGGTACGGCGGCGACCACTCCGCGCCAGACGGCGTTGCTGACGAACAGGGCCACGAGGGGAGTGTGCTCCGGCGGCAGGCCATGATGCCGGACGAGCCAGCCGGCATGCGTGAGCAGTTCGTCGCGCGAGAGTGGCGGCAGCAGGCGCTCGCGGGCGACATGCGCCTCGATCCAGCGGCGCCACTGGGCGAGAATCGCCGGATCGGCGGGCGGCAGCGGCAGCGCCGCCTCCGGCGGGACTTCAGCCGCAGGATGGTGCAGGTCAGCCATAGGCGCCGAATCCGAAGAACCATTGACGCTTGGCCAGCCGGTACATCCACTGGCGCTCGGGAATCTCGTGCCCGGGAAGGTCGTGTCCCGCGCAGGGGGGCCGGCCGGCGATGGCGTCGAGGTTGCCGGGGCGTCCGCTGGTGTCGTGCGCCCCGCCCTGGCGCACGATCGGCGCCAGGAGCTCGGGCCGGTCGAGCAGCAGGCAGCCGCGCGTGCAGGCCGCGACCTCACAGCGGAAGGTTTCGAGGAAGCCGGAGCCGGCGACCGTCGTGGCGAGTGGTGTTCCCGGCGTCACACGGCAGTCGGAAAACTGGACCGGCGGGCACGGTTCGATGTCACCGGACGGATTGATGTGGAGGCTGATGCCCGTGGCCGCAGGACAGAGCGCGCGCCCCCGGTCGTCCCAGTAAGTGTCGATGAGCACCAGCGGATGGCGTCCGCGCTCGTGGACGAGGAATCGGCGCAGTTGAAGGATCTGCTCCGCGTCGAGCGCCTCGCCGGCGGCGGGATCCTCGCCGCCCGGCCGGTAGATGTAGTACCAGAGGTAATGGGCGCCGCGGGCGGCCATCTCCCGGATGAAGGTAGTCGCGACGACATCGCCGAAGCTCGAGCGGCAGACGCTGGTGGCCACGCCGGTGACGAGCCGCGCGCGGCGGCAGGCGGCGATGGCGCGCAGGGCGCCGGGTTGCGCCTCGTCCGTGCCGCGCCGGTCGGCGGCGGCGGCCGGACCGCCCTCGACGCTGATGACCGGGGTCACGTTGCCGAGCGCGGCCAGGCGCTGCGCGACCGCGTCGTCCAGCAGCAGCCCGTTCGTGTAGAGCTGGAAGTAGCAGTCGGGAAAACGCGCGAGGAGATCGGACCACTCCGGATGCAGCAGCGGCTCGCCGCCGAGGATGCCGAAGAGGCGGCAGCCCTGCGCCCGCGCGTCGCGCACGATCTGCTCGAAACCGTCGGTCGTCATGTGGCGGACGGGCTCCTGGGTCACCCAGCAGCCCTTGCAGCGCAGCGTGCAGGCGTTCGTGATGCTGATGAAGACGAAGGCCGGGAAATAGGGCTCGCCGCGGCGGAGCCGCCGCTTGAAGCGCTGGATGCTACCGACGCTGCCGAGGGCGCCGTTGGCGACGAACCGGGTCAGCAGCCGTGGCGAGACCTCGGTCAGCATGCGCAGCGTCAGGTCGTTGAGCATCAGGTTGCCTCGCGTTCCGCGCGGAGGATGACGGGCGAGCCGGCCAGGGCGGTGAGGCCGACGGCGCGGCACAGGGCTTCGATGCTGGCCGAGAGGGGGGCGCACCGGAGGGCGCGGTGCAGCACCATCGGCAGGGCGAACTGCTTGCGCCGCGCGATGACGCGGAAACCCGCTGCGGCGAAGGCTTCGGTCACCTCCGCATGACGGAAGAGGCGCCAGGTGCGCGTATTGCGCTCGATCTTCTTCTTGGCGGAGAAGAGCGCCGGGGCGATGGCGTTGACGCTCTGGCTGGTGGGGTAGTCGACGATCACGGGGCCGCGGGAGACGCGGCAGAGCTCGCCGACGAGCTGCGGCCAGCGCTCGCAGTGCGTCAGCAGGCGGAAGCAGACCACGGCGTCGAAGTGGCCGTCGGGGTAGGGGAGGTCGATCACGTTGCCGACGGTGAAGGTGCAGCGCCGGGCGTCGGCCAGAACCGCGATTCGCGCGCGGCAGCTCGGCGCGCTGCCGAGGACGGTCACGTTCCAGCCGTCGTCCGCCAGCGGGTAGGCGAGCTGGCCATGACCGCCGCCGACGTCGAGCAGAGCGCCGCGCGGGAGATCCCGGAGGAGTGCGCGCGTCAGCCGCGCCTGTACCGCGAGCATCCAGGCCCCCGTTGCGCCCTTGAAGCGCGTGGCGTAGTCGTCGTTCGATGTCTCGATGTCGGCCGTCTCGGGGAAGGCCGTCGTGGTGGATGGCGTGGCGTCCATGTGTGTCGCCAGTGTAGCACACCCGCGCGGGAGACCGCCAGCCATTGGCTACCGCATTGGCTACCGTGTGGTGAACGTCGTCAGCGAAAGGGCGGGCAGCGTCACGCGGGCGAAACCGGCCTTGCACGGCACGGCGCGCCGGGTGCGGAAGCAAACGCCCTGCGAGGTCTCGACGACGTTGAGCCGCCGGATCCGGTAGGGTAGACCCGCGATGTCCAGAGAGGTCTCGGCGCCGAAATTGGCCACGTGCAGCGTATAGCCCTCGTGCCCGCCGTCGGGAAAGGCGAAGGCGGCGGCTGAGACCGTTTTCAGGGGGCTGTGGCAGACGATCGCCTCGGCGCCGGGAGGCGTCAACGACACCAGGTGTTGCTGCAGGGCGAGGCGCTCGCTTTCGGGATGGCGGTCGCGACGGGTCTCCGGCGGCAGCAGGGCGTAGCTGGCGCCGTATTCCCAGTAGAGTACCTGCTGGGGTCGGGCCTGCCGCAGCACATCGAGATAGTGCGCCATCTCGCGGAGCGCGTAGTCGTACCCGTGCAATTGCACCTCGCGCCAGTTGTGGTCGACGCCGATCTCGCCGACGATGAGCGGCAGCCCCGTCTGGTCGGCGAGTGCGCGCCAGGCGGCATAGTTCGCCTCCGCAGCCTCGCTCCAAGCGTGGAAGGAGAGTCCGGCGGCCCGCGCCATCAGGGTGCTGTTGGTCAGCACGGGGGCGAGATAGGCGTTGCCGTCGCGCGCGGTGGCGAGATCGCCGATCATCAGCCGCGTCTCCAGGCCGCTGCGCCGCAGCGCCCGGTTGACGGCCAGCAGGGCGTCGCGGTACCCGTCCGGAGTGAAGATGACGTTGGCGCCCCAGTCGGGCTCGTTGAAGGAGAAGGTCTCGGGCACGACCCCGCGCGACCGGCGCAGGTAGTCGAGATAGGCGGCGACCATGCCCGCCAGGTCGTCGTAGTGTGCGGGCGCGATCCGGTTCTGGTCGTGCATGGGGGGATGATCGAGGATCCACGCCGGCACGCGCCAGGTGCTGATCTGGATGCGCGTGCCGTCGCGGTGCAGCGTTTCGGCGAAACCGAGGCTCTGCCACAGCTCGCTCCAGGGCCGGTCGGCCGCGGCGAGCATGCGCATCCAGTCAGCGTGGGGGTCGCGGCTGCCTGCGGGGGGCGGCCCCAAGTCGTCCAGATGCATGCGGAGGCGCGCCACGCGCGGACGCAGCCGCCGGCGCACCTGTTCCGTCGCGGCCTCGTCGAGACCGAAGCAGAAGTTGCCGCCGAAGCCGTCGAAGGCGCCCAGTCGGCGGGAGGGATCGAGGGCCAGGGCACCCGGCGCTGCCGACGGCCGCGCCGTTCCGAGCGCGGAGAGCACAAGGCTGTGCCGCAGGGCGCGGTTCGATGGCGGGGTGCCCGCGTGGAGTGTGGCCAGGATGGAGAACTCGGGCCCCCAGCGGCGACCGTCCTGGACCAGCAGCCGCAGGAGGGTGTCCGAGCCGAGGGAGACACCCCGGGTGCCGTCGGCATTCCAGAGGGTACACTGCGTGCCCTCGCTGATGCGGAGGTGTGGTTCGCCGGGAACCAGAGGCAGGTCGCCGCGGGTCTCGTCGATGCGGAAACTGCCGCCGGCGAACGCCGGCGCCGGCACGTTGAGCATCAGGAAGACGCCGGCCAGGATCTGTGTGCCGAGGTTCGAGATGCCGATCTCCACCGTTACATCGTCGCCCACGCGCCGGACACGCTGCTCCAGCCGCGCGCCGCCGCCGAGGGTTCCCGCCGGCAGTTCGGCGCTCCAGAGGCTGCCCCCCGGCTGCGCCTCGCGCCGCAGCGACGCGGCGGTGTCCAGGTAGACGACGTCCTTCCAGTCCGGCGCGACAATCGCGACCCGCAGGTCGGCCGGCACCCACTGGCCGTCGAGCGGCAGCCGCCCGAGGCGCGGCGAGTCGGCGGCATGAACGGCTAGGGTTCCGACTGCGGCCAGGAGCGCCATCCAGCGCCAGTCAACCCGTCTGCGTGAACGAGCACTCATGGTGCCGTGTCTAGCAGTTCCCATGCCACGCCGTTGCATGTTGAACGGGTGCGATCCACAATTCTGGATTCTGGATTCTGGATTCTGGATTCGGGATTCGGGATTCGGGATTTCTTGTTCATTGCACGTGACACCGCAAACATATAAACTCGGCACCTGTCACAACGGGAACCCGACTAACCATGACTGCCGATCTGCTGCGCGAGAAATACCTCCGTTTCTTCGAATCCAAGGGCCACAAGATCATCTCGGGGGCCTCGCTGATCCCCGAGAACGACCCTACGGTGCTCTTCACGACCGCCGGGATGCACCCGCTGGTGCCCTACCTGCTCGGCGAGCCGCATCCCGCCGGACGCCGCCTGACCGACGTCCAGAAGTGCGTCCGCACCGGCGACATCGAGGCCGTCGGCGACACCTCCCACCTGACCTTCTT
>CAZYRQ010000170.1:0-4974 GCA_964649455.1 uncultured Lentisphaerales bacterium | reverse complement strand
CGGTGCGCCCGTCAGCGGGGCCTGCTCGAAGCAGCAGGCATTGATCAGCGTGTTGTCGCGGATGCCGCACCGGCACTCGATTTCGCGGGCGGTCCGCTCAGGCGAGAGGCGCCAGCAGGCCGGCCGCAGCCAGCCGCGCCAGGCCTTCCAGATCGGCACGGCGACTCCGGCCACCAGCATGGCGAGCCGGATGCCGGCCGGCAGGCGCAGCAGGTTATCGAGCCAGAACCAGAGCAGCCAGAGGCCGAGCGTGATCGCGAACCAGCGCAGGAAGGATCGGGCCACGCGCCATCGCCGCAGGCGGCGGCCCAGCCGGTCGAGTTGGAACTGCAGGGTCACACGGCTGTCCTAGCGGACAATATCGAGCAGGTCGTGCAGGTAGAGCAGCGTCGTCAGGCGCGTGTCGAGCAGGTGCCCCGCACGGTAGGAGACGACCGTGCCGATGAAGCGCCCCGTGTCGATCAGCGCGATCGCCGCCAGCAGGTCGAGCGTCGCCCGGTGCCAGACGGCCTCGAGCGAGCGTCCGTCATGGATGAGCATCGGGGTGTTGTAGTAGCGTTTGCGTCCGTGGATCAGGATGTTCTTGGTCGTGTAGCCCAGATTGCGCGTCTCGGCGAACAACTGACCCACCGTATGGGAGAGGATCAACTGCTGCCGCGTCGCATTCGTGCGCGCGGCGGCGCCGTGGCGGAAGGTCTCGCGGTTCACGTCGAAGAGGATGCGTTGCCGGCCGATCGCCGAGGGAAAGTCGACGGCGCAGTCGACGCGCAGTTTGCGCTGCCACTTTTCGGCAGGCAGCAGGGTCACGAAATCACCGCGGTCGCCCGCGATCGTCACCGGCTCCTTGACGGTGACATGCACGGCGGGATCGTCGAGTTCCCGCACGCCCGCGGCCGACAGCTCCTCGACCAGGTCGAGGCTGCCGCGGTCGAAGAGCGGCGGGTCGCCGGATCCGGTCTCGATCAGCAGGTTATCGACGCCGCAGCCCATGCGCAGGGCGACAATGTGCTCGACCATGCGCAGGTAGTTGTGGGGCGAGCCGCTGCGTAGGACGATGTTGCGCTGGGCGGTCCAGACGTTGCGTGCCGAGACGAGGATCGGCAGTTGTTCCGGCAGATCGACCCGCCGGATCCACCAGCCCGGCACCTGGCTCGGCTTGAAGGTCAGCGTGCGCTGGGCCCGTCGGGAGAAGGTGCCCGGCCCCGTCACGGCGCAGGGCGCGGCCACGGTCGTCTGCCGGTCCGAGAAGCCCGCGTCCTCGCCGTCCGTGATCCGGATATCGTCGATCTTCTGCGCCGCGAAACGCTCGTAGCTGCGCTTGATCGACTCGGCATCGCCCGCCAGGACGCGCCCGATCGGATAGGTTGTCTGCACCCGTTCCCCCGGCCTGACGGCCTACTTGACTGAGATGCGGTAGCGTCCCTGGGCACCATCGCTGACGCGGAACCCGGTGACGTTCCGTTTGCCATCCAACTTGATGAAATGGGTCTTGTCGCCCTTGGTCATGGCCTTGGCCACAGTGATTTCGGTCTTCTTGGCGCCCTCGCGCACCCAGAGGGTGTTGATGATCACCTGCCCCTCCTTGACATCGATGGCGATCTCCGAGACCTCGCGATTCACCGCGATCTCCTTCGCCCCGCCGCCCGTGGTGAAGTCGCCGAGATTTTTCCACTTGGGGCCGGCCACCGCCGGGGCGGCCGTCAGCAGCGCCAGCAGCATGAACCCGGTTCCGGCCAAACGTCTCGTGCATGTCGTCATCGCATCACCTCGTGTTCCGGTTGGCACCCCCACGGTGTCAACGGTTCCATTGTGCCACGCCCGCACGCGAAAGGCAAGGGACGACGCCCGGATGCATGTAATCGGCTAACCACAGGGGGGGGCGCGGGGCGGGGCGCATGGCGAAGCGGGCGACAGTTGCAGGGAGACGCGTCACGCAGCACCACGCCCTGTTTCCGTGTACCCGGGCCTGAAGGCCCTCGCAGACTTCCGGCTGAAGCCGGTACTCCGACGGGGAGGCCTGTGCCGGTGAACCCTCGCGTCGGAGTCCCGCCTTCAGGCGGAAGCCGTCCAGGGGCTTCAGCCCCGTCTCTCGCAAGTCCATGGGTCAATCACCGTCCCGCCCACTCAGAATGCGCTTCCTGCGCACCCCCCTGTGGCCCTGTGGCAAGCCGATTACGGCACGTTTACGCACGATTGACTCGCCAGAAGGCCGCGGGCATAATGGACGCACACGTATCGCAAGGAATCGCTTGAAAGACAAGCTGCTCATAGGTTTCTCTGAAATCAACCTGACGCCGGATCGGCGCGTGAGCCTGTCGGGCCAGTTTGCCCCGCGTATATCCGACTCAGTGGAGACGCACGTGATCCGGTTCGGCTACGTCGCGATCGCCACCAATCCGTTCGAGTTGTTTCTCGACTACGGCAACCAGATGCGGGCGCGGAGCCTGGCGGCCCAGACCTTCATCATCCAGCTGGCCTGCGGCTGCGAGGGCTATCTGCCCACGGCGCGGGCCGAGCGCGGGGGGCACTACTCGGCCTATGTCTCCACCTGGATCTGTCCCTCGGCCGCCAGCGGCTCGACTGAGTCCTGATTCCTGGCGCAGGCAAAATTTTGCAGGCGCCAAGGATGCAGTAGTTTTGCTTCCAAAGCGCCAGGCCGCAGAGTATCATTCTGTCCGTTTCGCCTTTCCAACTCCCAGGAGACAACATGGCCGCAAAAATCGTGTTCATCGGCGCCGGCAGCCTCGGCTTCACCCGCGGCCTGGTGCGTGACTGCCTCACCTTCCCCACCATGCGGGACGCCCACATCGTCCTCGTGGATATCGACCCCGAGCGGCTGCGCATGGCCACGCAATCCTGCCGGCGCATCGTCTCGGCTGGACAGTATCCGGCGCGCATTTCGGCCACCACCGACCGCCGCAAGGCCCTCAAGGACGCCGACGCCGTCCTCACCACCATCCTCTGCGGCGGCGTCGACGTCTGGCAGCACGATATCCTGATCCCAAAAAAATACGGTGTTGACATCAACGTCGGCGACACACGCGGCCCGTCGGGCATCTTCCGCGCCCTGCGCACCATTCCCGAGATGCTCGCGATCTGCCGCGACATCGAGCAGCTCTGCCCGCAGGCAGTCATGCTCAACTACACCAACCCCATGGCCATGCTTTGCCAGGCCATGCAGAAGACCACCCGCGTCAACGTGACCGGCCTCTGCCACAGCGTGCAGGGTACCGCCGCCATGCTGGCCGGCTGGGCGGGCGTGCCGGCGGACGAGGTCGACTACGTCTGCGCCGGCATCAACCACCTCTCCTGGTACCTGAGCTTCACGCACCAGGGCCGGGATCTCTACCCCGCCCTGCGCAAGCGGGTGCGCACGGACAAGGCCATCTACGACGCCGAGCAGGTGCGCAACGAGATGTTCATGGCCTTCGACTACTACGTCACGGAGTCGAGCGGCCACAACTCCGAGTACAACTGGTGGTTCCGCAAACGACCGGAACTGATCGAGAAGTACTGCACCCACGGCACCAACTGGAACCCCGGCAAGTACGCCTATATCCTCGACGCCTACGCGGGGCGCACCACACGCTGGAAGCGCGACATCCGCGAGTGGATCAACCAGGACGCCTGGAACCGTCCGCGCCAGCGCAAGCAGCTCCTCGCGCGCGGCGGCGAGTATGCCTCGCGCATCATCGACGCCTGGCTCGGCGGCGACCTCTTCCGCTTCAACGGCAACGTGCCTAACACCGGCAACCTCGTCTCCAACCTGCCCGACGACTGCTGCGTGGAGATCCCCGTGCTGGCCGCGCGGCGCGCCATTCAACCGATGCGCGTCGGCGCGCTGCCACGCCAGGTCGTGCCCCTGACCTCGCTCAACGCCACCTGCGAGACGCTGGCCGTGGAGGCCGCGATCACCGGCGATCCGCGCAAGGTCTACCAGGCGATCACCTGCGACCCCCTCACGGCCTCGGTGCTGTCGCTGGAGGAGATCCGCCACATGGTCGACGACATGCTGGCCCAGAACCGCGACCACCTGCCCCAGTTCAAGCACTTCAAGGTGTAGCCGGATGCGGGAAGCCGCCCAGTCCGGACGGCCGCGCGTCGGCCTCGCGCTCGGCGCGGGCGGCGCCCGCGGCTGGGCGCACCTCGGCGTGCTGCGCCGCCTGGACGAACTGGGCGTGCCCATCGACTGCGTCGCCGGCACCAGCGCCGGCGCGCTGGTCGGTGCGGCCTATCTGGCCGGGCGAATCGAACTGCTGGAGGGGCTCTCCCGCCGCCTCGATCGGCACCAGATGGCGCGTCTCTTCTTCGAGGTCAACTTTCCGCGTGCGGGGCTGCTGACGGGGCGTCCGATCGAGCGCTTCCTGCAGGAGGTGATCGGCGTCGACAGGATCGAGGCGCTCGACCGCCCCTTCGCCGCTGTAGCCACCGACCTGCTCGGCCACCGCGAGGTGGTCTTTACACGGGGCGGCCTCGTCGACGCCATCCGCGCCAGCATCTCGATTCCCGGCATCTTCACCCCCGCGCGGTGCGGAGATCGCGACCTCGTCGACGGCGCGCTCGTCAATCCGCTGCCCGTGAGCGTGCTGCGCGCCATGGGCGCCGCGCGGATCATCGCCGTGGATGTCAACCTGCGCCCCGGCACCGGCAGCGGAACGGTCGCCGCACCGGCTGTAACCGCACCGGCACGCACCGCGTCGGAACTGCGCCAGGCCGCGGACGACCTGATCCAGCGCTTCCTGAAGCGGCTGCCTCATCTGTCGCGCCGTTCGGCCAGCATGGATGCCGTCATCCGCCGGTGGATGCGCCGGCGCTCCGAGCCGACCATCTTCGACGTCCTCACCCAGAGCACGCGCATCTTCGAAAACCAGGTGACGCGCAGCCGGCTGCTGACGGATCCGCCCGACCTGCTCATCCAACCCGCCGTGGGCGACATCGCCACGCTCGACTTCGCGCGCGCCGCCCCGGCCATCG
>CAZYRQ010000169.1:0-4982 GCA_964649455.1 uncultured Lentisphaerales bacterium | reverse complement strand
GGGAATGCGGTCATCGATGTTCCGGACGAGATTCAGGGCCATGGGAGACTCCTGGGGCAGGGTGAAGCCAAGCGGTTGAATTGTCGGTTAGGATGGCACATTCTCCTTTCATTGGCAAGGGCGCATGCGGGCGCATGCGGAGCCGTGGCGCATGCGGAGCCGCCGTAATGGATCCGTCTCCGGGGTTGTGAGAATGAGCGCATGGGGCGTGGGCGAAAAGGCAAACCGGGTTGCATAAGGCGAGAGACGGGGCTGAAACCCCTGAACGACTTCCGCCTGCAGGCGGGACTCCGACGCGAGGTTTTCCGACACAGACCTCCCCGTCGGAGTACCGGCTTCAGCCGGAAGCCTGCGAGGGCCTTCAGGCCCGGTTACACGGAACCGGGTCGTTGCGCCGCGTGACGCGTCTGCATGCAACGGTCGACCGCCTCACCATGCGCCCCGCTCACACCCCGGAGACTGACCGAGTACGAGCCGCCAGGCCGCTATTTTGCTTTTCATCCGGCGCGTCAACCGGTATGTTTACGGCGTATTGGCGGTCGCGGTTGTCCGTGTCGGCTCCGCCCGTCTGTAACCGGGATTGAACGATGCAGATAGTGCTGGTGTTGGACAGTCAGGCGCCTTCCCAGGCGATGAAGCCGCTGGAAGGCCTCCGGTGCATTCCCGTGGTGGTGAACGACATCGCACGTGCGCGGCACTTGCTGCTCAATATGGTCATCGACCTCTGGATCTGCGATCTGGGCGTCGAGGATCTCGACTTCCGCCAGTTGCATTCGGAGTGCCTGACACGCAACGCCTCGGCACGGATCCTCCTGACGGGGCCGCCCCTTTCACAGCACCTGGCCAACGCATTGATCAAGGAGCAACGGGCCGAGCAGTTCCTGGCCAAGCCATGGAATCCGCTTTCCGTCAAGCGCACGATCCTCACCCTGCTGCAGACACCCCGGCCGGTTGCCGGTTCGGGCGCGGCTCCATCGGCCGCTCCCGCCCTGCGGCAGATCATCACGCCCCGGGGCCTGCACATGCGTGTCAAGCCCGCGACCGCCACGGGAGACCCGACCGCGCCGCCAGTGATCGACGAGGGACGCTACCGGCTTGACGAACTGGTCGGGGAGGGTGGCGTGGGCCGCGTCTACCGCGCCCACGACCGGTTGCTCGAAATGGAGGTGGCGATCAAGCTGCTCAACCACGAATTCTCGCGTGACGAAACGGCCATCGACCTGCTCAAGGAGGAGGCGCGCATCAGCCTGCAACTGCTGCACAGGCACATTGTCCGTCTCTACAACCTGGAAAGACGTCAGAACCTGCTGCTGATCATCATGGAGTACGTCCGTGGCGTCTCCCTCAACACCTATATGACCCGGATGCCACGGGGAGTGCAGCCCGATCTGGTGCTGCAGATCGTGTCCGTGATGGTTGATGCGCTGGGCTATGCGCACCGCAAGGGGGTGCTGCACAAGGACATCACCCCGGGTAATGTGCTGATCTCGGACGACGGCGTGCTGAAGCTGATCGACTTCGGCATCGCCGACCGCATGAACCGGCAGCGTGTCATCCCGGACTATGTGATCGGCACGCCGGTCTATATGAGTCCGGAGCAGCTCCGCGGGGACACACTCGACGCGCGGACGGACGTCTATTCCCTATGTGTGCTGACGCACCAGCTGCTGACCGGCCGCCTGCCCAGTGTTCCGGAAGCCTCGGTGGAGGCGCTCGCCTTCCAGCCGCATCCACCCCTGGAGGGTTTCCCGGAGCGCGTGCGCGGGATTCTGGAGTGGGCGCTGGCCTTCGACCCATCCGGGCGTTGTCCCTCGGTACACAATTTCTTCGCGGGCTTCCGTGAGGCATGCCGTCAGGACTACGACGCCGACCTCGCGCCGACCGAGGCGCAGGCGTCTAGTTTGGCAGAGGATCTTTAGATGTCCTGCTTCGCGAGTCAAATTAGCCGATCGTGCGCGGCTCCGCCGCCAGATCCGGTTCCAGCACACAGACGGCGAGCACCAGGTTCTCCAGCAGGCAGGAGTGCACATAGATCGGCCGGTTGCGCAAGGCCGGGAAGGCCTGTGTCCAGAGGCGGGTGGCCTCGATGGTCAGACGGCCGCCGGCACGGTCATAGCTCCGCACCAGCAGGTCGCTGGCGCCATAGCGCAGGCCGGTGCCGAGCGCCTTGACGAGCGCCTCCTTGGCGCACCAGAAGCGGAAGAGCGCCGTGGCGCCCTCGCCGCTTTCTGCGGCGATCTCCTGCTCCGTCGCGCCGAAGGCGGCTGCGGCGAAATCGTCGCTGATCGCGCGGGTGTGCTGCTCGATGTCGATGCCCAGGCAGGCGTTCGGCGCGACCGCGGCGACCACATGGTCCAGCGTGTGGGTGATGGAAATGTCCATGCGGGCGCCGCAATGGCGCCGCCACTCCCCCTGGGGGCACGGCTTGCCGGCCTCGTCGGTTTCAATGCGGATGTCGGCGGCGGCCCAGCGCCGCCCGTAGCGCGTCTGCAGGCAGTGCCGCACGGAGTCCTTGGCGGCGATGCGGCCCAGCAGCCACTCCGTGCGACGCTGCGGGGTGCCGCCCATCTCGCGCCACTTGAGACGTTCCGTCAGGGAGAGCGTCAGATAGGCCGCCACACGCAGCCAGAGGTCGTCGGCTTCGCCCGCCACGGTGGCCGGAAAGGCGTCGGTGATGCGGCAGATCACCTCCTGCGGGAGCGCCGGCAGCAATTTCTGCGGCACCTCACGGGACAGGAACCCCTCCGTGGGATGCAGCAGCAGATTGTGCAGGGAGGGATGGATGCGGAAGATGCGGTTGGTCCAGCCCGCGACGCGGCACAGCAGCCGCCCCTCGGCATCGGTCATCTCGGCATCTCCGCGGACGGTCTCCGGCGCGCGCCGGTCCAGAAAGAGCATCATCTGGCCGCGTTCCCACTCGGCGGCAGGCGGCGCGTAGAACTCGATGCGGTCGAAGGCGACGGGCAGCTGCATCGCGCCGCTGGCCGGTTCGCGCGCGTTCCAGGCCATCAGCGCCGACCCGACACCGACCAGCAGGACGGGGTCGACCGAGAAGCGCGGTGTGGCGGTGCGGCGGACCAGGCTGCCCCGCGGCAGGGCCACCCAGCGGGCCACCAGCCCGTTCTCGCCCCATTCCGGGATGGCCTGCAGGTTCTGGAACGACGGCCCGTGGTGCAGGCGCGCCGGATAGAGATCCGCGCCCTGCCAGTCGAGCTTGACGGGCCCCCGCAGGGCCAGCACGCGCGGCGGCTGCTCCGGTGGCGCGTAGTCCGGCGCCAGCGAGACGACGGCCTGCGCCAGGACTGCGTCGCCGGGCCTCTCGATGGCGCGCTCGCGATCCAGAACCTGGGTCTCGAACCGGCTGATCCCGCCCGCGTTGCCGGGCAGCCGGCGGGCCCGGATCTGGATGGAGCGCGTGCTCGCCTCGACAACCAGCCAGCGCGGCATGGAAAAGGATTCGATGGCCACGACCACCAGATCCGGCTCCAGCTTGCGGGCCGCCTCGGCCATCATTTCGGCCAGCATGCCCGCCGGCATCAACGGCAGGCCGCGCAGGGTGTTGTCGGTCAGCGAGACCGGAGAGCTGCCGAAGGCGCTGTCGGCGAGAAACGGCTGGTCGAGGATCGAGAGGCTGGCGACCAGTGCGATGGCATCGGGCGTGGCCGTGCCGATCGCCTCCGCATCCAGCAGCAGCGGAAAGTCGGTGCGCCCGCCGTCTTCCGGCTTGCCGCCGCGCTCGGACGCGGTCTGCCGGCGCTGGCCGACCGGCACCGGTGCCTGTGGGGCGATGAGGCCCTTCGGCACCTCGGCGGCGCGCAGCGAGGGCAGGAGCGTGTTAACCGGCAGGGTGCGTTCGGCACGCTGGGCGTGGGTCGGCCGGGGCCGCGACAGATCGAGGGGTTGCGAGCCGCGGTTGATGTGAAGCTGGGCGACGTCGACCTTCTGGCGGTGGGTCGCCAGGATGGCCAGCGTGAGGTGGAGTTGTTGAAGGGCCGATCGGTGGACGCGGTTGGCCGCCAGCGCCACATGCGGACGGTGGTGGAGAATGCTGTCGATGCTGGCCGCCAGGCTGCCCCGGGCGCCCAGTTCGACGAAGACGCGGAACCCGTCGTCGTACAGGCGCTGGATCGTGTCGGCAAAGCGCAGCGGACGGGTCCACTGGGCGGCCGCGCTGGCCGCCAGCGCCGGCAGATCCACCGCATGCGGCGCCGCGGTCATGCACGAATAGACGGGCACACCCGGCTCGCGGTTCACTAGCCGTGTGAAGAAGGCGGTGAGATCGGGACGCACATGGTCCATCCAGGGCGTGTGGTAGGGCTGGTTGATCGGCAGGCTGCGTACCGTCGCCCCGGCCTCCCGCAAGGCCTGCGTGACGTTTTCGGCCTCGGGCTTGCGGACACAGAGGCCGAACAGGTTGGCGCTGTGGTCGCGTGCGATTACGACCTGCTCGCCGAAGGGGGCCAGGCAGAGCTCCAGCCCCTCGCGGTGCAGTCCCTCGGAGGAGAGGCAGGCGCAGACCGGGTTGCGGGGGTTCTCCGCGATGCCCTTCAGGAGCGTGTAACCGTCGCGCAGGGCCTGAAGCCGCTCGGACCGGTTTTTGAACCGGATGGCGCCCGCGCATTCCAGGGCCGTGATCTCGCCGACGCCCACGCCGACAACGGCATCAGGGACGATGCCGAGCTGGGTGAAGAAGCGCAAAAACGCCGTGTCGGCGGCCAGCACCGCCTGGATGGCGCCGGCCATGTCTAGCCCGGCGGCGGACGGGGACTCGGCCTGCCCCGTCGGGAAGATCCACTGACTCGGCGGCAGCGGACTGCCGGCGAGCGCGCAGGCGGTGTCGGCGTCGTCGAAGGCCGAACGGCAGGCGGGAAAATGGAGACAGAGTTCGCGCAGCATGTCCGGGTACTGGGAGCCCTCGCCGGGAAAAACGAAGACCGTGCGTCCGGGGGCCGGACAGAGGTCGGTGCCCAGGAAGACGCCCT
>CAZYRQ010000168.1:0-4994 GCA_964649455.1 uncultured Lentisphaerales bacterium | reverse complement strand
AACGTCCACCAGCAGACCTCCTGCGGCTACCTGCGCTTTCCCGACTTCACGCCCGCCCAGCGCGCGGCCATGATGCGCCACTGTCTCGACCGGGCGTGGGACCGCTACCAGGCGGTGCTGGCCGCGAAGGATGTCAGTCCCGCGTTCGTGCCGCTGGGCAACCGCCGGCGTCCGCCATTCTATCTTGACGCCTTGGCACGGAGCCCGCATACGTTCGTCAACGTCAACGAGGATGCCGCCTTCCGCGCGTCCTGGCTGGACGGGGCTGTGGCCGCCCGCAACGCCCTTGGCACGGGCTTGGCCGCCTTCGACACGATGACACCGGCGGAGCAAACCGACTTCTACGCGCGGGCCAGCGACATGCTCTTTAACTTCCGGTACGATATCGAGCAGGCCTACGGCGCGTACCAGACGGATCTGATCTTTGCGGAGGATGCGCCATGAAGTGCGCCACGTGTCTTGTTGCGCTGATGGGCGTGGTCTTGGTGTTGGCCGGGCATGGCGCCGAGACGCCGCCTGCGGCTGCGGCCGAATCCACTGGTGATCTGGCGGCCCGCCTGTCCGCCGACTACGCCGCGAGCCTCCAGGCGCTCGACGCGTCCCTGAAAACCAACGACCTGGCACGCGCACAGGCCGCGGGCAACGCCCTGCTGGCGCTGGCCGACACGCCGGTGCCGCCGGGCTTTCGCGCTCGTCCGCCCTGGAAGGCGCGCATTCCCACGCTGCAGGATCTCATCGGTAAGTTCCAGCAGAAAAAGCTCTTCGGGGCGGATGTCACGGGTCGCTATCACGCTCAGTTGCTGGGGGCCCTCGAGGGGCGCGAACGCGAGTTGCAGGTCATTCGCTACGCCTCGTTCCGCTACACCTACGCACTGGGTGACGACGCCGAACTGCTGGCCGTGATCGACGCCGCGATCACCTCGCCCCTGCTCAAGCCAGCCGACCGCGTCAAGGCCTGCCTTGACCGCGCCGTGCTGTGCGACGGCGATGACTATGATACGTACCAGGAGCGGGCGCTGGCCGCTGCGGGTGACGATGCCGATCTGCGGGCGACGGTCTACCGTGCGGGCTTCAACACCGATCGGATGCGCGGCTCGGCGGCGGTGCTGCGGGATTTGCGGGCGGCCATGACCGACCCCGTCCTGAAACCCCGGCTGCTGACGGCGGGTCGCGGTTCCGCCGCCGCTTTTGCCCGGCAGATCGTCGCGACCCTGAACCGCCTGAAGCACGATGACGAGGGACTTGCCTTTCTGGAGACGAGCCTCACGAATGCACTCGCGCCCGCGGAGGTCGCGCTGGCCAACGAACTGATGGCCGGGATTCATCTGCGGAAGGCGCGGCGCTACTACGCGGAGGAGAATCCCCTTGAACTGGCGCGCGCCTTCGCCTGCTGCATGCACGCGATCGACGTGCTGCCCGACGACGATCCCGCCAATCTCATGACGCTCCTGCTGTTGCGCATGGACGTGGCCACACGGCTGCACTCGCGCGCACAGGTCGAGGCCGACGCCGTGCGGCTGGAGAGTAGCCTTGCCGACCGGCGCGAGCAGTGGGCCAATGAAGCCGGCTATCTCCGTGGACTCGCTGCCTATCAGGCCGGCGCGTACGCCGAAGCCCGCGTGTTTCTCGCGGCCCTTCCGCTGGAGAAGGTTCACAAGCGCCGTCGGATCCGCATCCTGGATTATCTAATCCGATGCTGCTGCGCGTTGGGAAACTACGAGGCGGCCCTGGCCTACCGTCCGGCCTTCGAGGAAACCAACCGGAACTGGGGCGACCTGTCGTACACCATGCGCGGGGAGGGTTTCGACACGGAGCGTTACGCGGCCTTCTTCAGGAGTCTGGAGATCCAGGCCGCGCGCGTGAAGGCCGCGAAGTAGAGCGTCGTCCGCGGGGGGCGACAGCACGCCGCCCGCGGGCAGCCACCCGCCGATCCTCGTCCAGCAGCATCTGCAGCGAGATCGCGGCCATCCGCGCGCGGATTTGGTCGTTCAGGTCGATCCAGATCCGGCGCGGCGTGCAGGTTGGTATTCGAGGGCATGCGTCCGGCTGACAGACGCAGTCGACAATCGCCACGCGGCCCTCCATCGCCTCGACGATTTCGAGCAGCGAAATGTCCCTGGGAAAGCGGGCCAGTCGGAAGCCGCCTTTGGCGCCGCGGACCGAGTTGACCAGCCCCGCCTTACGCAGATCGATGATCAGGCGGCTGATGTACTTGCGCGAAATCCCCTGCGCCGCTGCGATCTCCTTGAGCATGCGGGGCGTTTCAGCCGGATGTGCCGCCAGATCGTGGAGGATCCGCAGTCCGTAGCGCCCTTTCGTGGAAAGCTTCATCTTGTAAAACTACCGGAACAGTGGTGTATGGGGTCAAGCGCGCCGGACAACCCAGTTTCAGTCCGACATGGGGTAGAATATGCAAATATATGGATCATGTCAAGGAGTCAGCATTTCAGGCAGCTTGACAACGGTGACGCGGTTCGCTATAGTGTGCCGCATACGCCACCATTTAGGTAGTCTTAATGGAAGGCGTCGCACAGGTGAAACATGGCAAACATTCACGGCAACATTAGCGAGTTGATTGGCAACACGCCGCTGGTTCGCATCCGCCGGATCAACACGGGGCGCGCTGACGTGCTGGTCAAACTCGAGTCGTCCAATCCCGGCGGAAGCGTCAAGGACCGCATCGCACTCGCGATGATCGAGGCAGCCGAGCGCGAGGGGCACCTCAAGCCGGGCGGCCTGCTGATCGAGCCGACGAGCGGTAACACGGGCATCGGCCTGGCGATGGTGGCTGCGGCCAAAGGGTACCGCCTCATGCTGACCATGCCCGAGACGATGAGTCTCGAGCGGCGCAAGCTCCTGCTGGCGTACGGCGCACAACTGGTACTGACGGAAGGCGCCGCCGGCATGAAGGGGGCGATTGCCCGGGCGTTGGAGCTGCAGGCGGAGAATCCGGGCGCCTTCATTCCCCAGCAGTTCGAGAACCCAGCCAATCCGGCGATTCACGCCGCTACCACGGCGCGCGAGATCCTAACGGATACCGACGGTTTGGTTGACGTATTCGTTTCCGGTGTCGGGACGGGCGGCACCGTCACGGGGGTCGGACGTGTTTTGAAGGAGCAGATTCCCGGCGTGAAGATCGTCGCGGTCGAACCCGATGCCTCGCCGGTGCTCTCTGGCGGTCAACCCGGCCCCCACAAAATCCAAGGGATCGGAGCGGGTTTTGTGCCGCGGGTGCTTGACATGCGCGTCGTCGACGAAGTCCGGCAGGTTGCGGCCGATGCAGCCGGAGCGACCGCGCGCGCAGCCGCGCGGCAGGAAGGCCTTTTGATCGGCATCTCGTCCGGCGCCGCGCTGGCGGTCGCGCTTGAAATGAGCCGTCAGCCGGAGTATGCTGACAAGCGCATCGTCACTTTGCTGCCGGACAGCGGTGAACGCTACCTATCCACCTGGCTCTTCGAACAACCGTCATCCCCGGAGCACAAATGAGCAACACGCGAGATCACCTTGAAACTCTGGCCCTGCACGCCGGCCAAACACCCGATCCGGCGACGCAGGCGCGCGCCGTACCGGTCTACCGCACGACGGCCTACAGCTTTCGCAGCGCCGCGCACGGCGCCGATCTCTTCGCCCTGCGCGAGAGCGGCAACATCTATTCGCGGATGATGAACCCGACCAACGATGTGCTCGAACAGCGGCTGGCCAGCCTTGACGGAGGTGTCGCCGCGCTGACCTTCGCCAGTGGCACGGCGGCGATTTACTTTGCCGTGACCAACATCCTGCGCCAGGGCGACGAACTGGTAGCCGCCTCCAATCTCTACGGCGGCACCTACACGCAGTTCGACTCCATCCTGCCTCAGGGTGGCATCACGACGCGGTTCACGCCGGTGAACGACTTTGCCGCCGTCGAGGCGGCCATCAACGACCGGACCCGCGCGATCTTCATCGAGACCGTCGGCAATCCGCGGCTCGACGTGGCCGACATCGCCCGCTACGCGGCCGTCGCGCGCGCACACCACCTGCCGCTGATCGTCGACGCCACCTTCACGCCGCCGACCCTGCTGCGTCCGATCGAGCACGGCGCCAACATCGTCATCCACTCCCTTTCCAAGTGGATCGGCGGCCATGGCGTCGGCATCGGCGGCGCGGTGATCGATGCCGGCACCTTCGACTGGTCCGATCCGAAGTTTGCGCTCTTCAACGAGCCGGACCGCGGCTACCACGGGATGCGCTTCGCCCGCGATCTGGGGCCCCTCAATCCGCAGGCCTTCATCATCCGCCTGCGCACGGTGGGCTTGCGCAACCAGGGCGCGACCCTGGCGCCCGACGCGGCCTGGCTCTTCATCCAGGGTGTCGAGACGCTGGCGCTGCGCATGGAGCGGCACTCGTCCAACGCGCGGCGCGTGGCCGATTACCTGGTCGGCCATCCCAAGGTCGCCTGGGTGCGGTATCCGAGTCTGCCTGGCGATCCCGGCGCGGCGCTGGCCCGCCAGTACCTGCCGAACGGGGCAGGGGGCATGGTCGTCTTCGGCGCCCGGGGCGGACGCGAGGCTGGCATCAAGATTGTCGACAACATCCGGCTCTTCAGCCATCTGGCCAACGTCGGCGACGCCAAGAGCCTGATCATCCATCCCGCCAGCACCACCCACTCGCAACTGGGCGAGGAGGAACAGCGCGCCTGCGGCGTGACGCCCGAGATGCTGCGCCTTTCGATCGGCATCGAGCACATTGACGACATCCTCGGCGCACTGGCCGAAGTACTGGATCCGCTGTAGCCGCCACTGCCCCGGTCGGGGCAGTTGGTCGTCGGCAGTTTATCATCGTCAGTGTGGGGACAGGTTAGAGACGGCACCGACAGCGGGACTTTCAACGGGTGGGCAGGGTACCCGGCAACGTCGGGTAAAGGTTGGGCGACGGCGTCCCGCCTAGCCCGCAGTGCGTATTAATCCGTGGCTTTCGAGGAACAGGTGGACTCGAAATTGCGGAGGCTCCAGGGC
>CAZYRQ010000167.1:0-4998 GCA_964649455.1 uncultured Lentisphaerales bacterium | reverse complement strand
ACGTTCGACGGGACGCTGGTGGTCGACAAGGCGATCACCCTCCGCGGCGCCGGCGCCGGCCTGACGATCCTCAAGGGCTCCTCCGGCACCACCCGCCATGTTTCCGTCAACCACGCCGGCGCGGTGATTGAAGGCGTGACGTTCCAGGGCAAGACCGTTGGCAACCACAGCATGACCGGGTTCGGCGTGCAGATCGGCGCGAACGGCGGCACCGTGCGCGCGTCGCGGGTGACGGGCTTCCTCGCCGGAAACTACTACCAGACGGGCGCCGTCGAGCTGAACAGCGACGCTGCCGTCCTCGAAGATTGCGTGGTGGACGGCAACAACGCATCATATAACAACGACGCGATGTGCTGGTGCGGCGGCGTCTATCTGCAGAAGGGCGTGGTGCGCGGTTGCCGGATTCTCGCCAACCAAGCCCACCAGGCCTCGGGTTTGTACATCAAGGGCGGCACGGCCGACGGCTGCCTCATCGCCGGCAACGTGCTCTACTACCCGGACAGGGGAACCAAGGTTCTCGGCACCGGGGCTGGCGTCTATGCCTCGGGCGGTCTGGTGACGAACTGCCTGATTCGCGGCAACCTATCGTACCAGGGCGGCGGTGCGGCAGTGCAACCCAACGGCTTCCTGCGCAACTGCACGGTCGTCGACAACCGGGTGATCACCGATCTCGAGAAGCGTCAAAATTTCGGATACGGCGGCGGCATCTATCTGCTCGGCGGCCGTGTCGAGAACACCGTGTTCTGGGGCAACACCAGCGAGCGCGCCGGCTACACCGGAGACCCGGAATGGTACGGTGCGACCAAGACGGTCTTCCTGAAGTGCGCGCTGCCGGCGGGTGTCACGACCAACGCCACCACGGGGAGCGATTTCCTGATGCTCGCCGATCCGCGCTTCCGCGACGCCGCGGGCGGCGACTTCCAGATCCGGGGGGCCTCACCGCTTGTGAATGCCGGCGCGAACCAGAACATCGCCGCCGAAGATCTCGATCTCGACCGCCAGCCGCGCATCTTCAATTTCGGCGGCCGCAACGGCCTGGTCGACATCGGCTGCTACGAGTCGCAGGTGCGGGCCGGCATCCTGTTCCTTGTTCGCTAACGGATGAATTCCGCTAGGGTTGCGTTTTTCGCCGTGTCCGCGAGAAATTACGGCAGGGTGTTGCGCATGACGAGCGCGACGACACGCTATCAGAAACGAGTACACGCACTCCACCCGCTGCATCCATCACTCTGGACGGTCCGATACGTCCCGTCCTACCGCCCGTTCGCCCGCCCTGCCCTACCCTCTTGGCACTCTTGGCGTTTGGCGTTTGGCGGTTCAGTACGTTCTACAACAACAGGAGACCGAACCGTACAATTTCAAACGGCTCGCGAGGACGCTCGCCCTCCATCTCATCTGCGTCATCCGCGAAATCCGTCGCTCTCTTCTCGCCCTTCTTGCCCTTCCGGTGCGTCTCCCCCTCCGCGCAATCCGTGCCATTCGTGGATTCACATGTCCCGCGCCGCACCGATTTCCGCCACAGCAAGTGTGTGCGGACGCGTACAATCACCATCCTGCAAATCCTGTAATCCTCTCGGTTCAACCATCTGCTACGCATTCAAGCAAGACGTCGACATGGTGAACGACTATGCGACGGACTGCTTTCGCCACAGGGAGATCAAGAAGCTGAAATCGCTTTCGTTGTCCCTCTCAGCGCCGGTGACTTCAGGACGGTCCGATACGTCCCGTCCTACGTTACCCGCGCATACTAAGCGTCTTATAATAGAAGCGACTGAAACATGCTTGTTTTCAGAGACAACAACGTGTTTTTAGCCAGGACATTTATGAGACGCTTAGTAAGTGAGGCGGCAGCCAAGTAGCGCGGGGCGTATCGGGCCGCGCAGTTCTGGCCGATCGATTGCCGACCCTCGGCTCTCCCATCCTCAAGCCGCCATGCGCGACCAGGTTCCACTCACATTTCGGCACATTGGCGGCAGCCGTCCGGGCGGCATCCGCACGGCCACGGCCAAAGAAACGGTTTCAGATCCGTCTTTAGAAGTGTCGGGACCGCGGTAACCGCTTGAGCCTGCGCGGCCTTCAGGGTATCATCCGGCCATGACCATTCAGCACAAGTCGAAGCGTCGCCCGGCGCGGGATGGCGGCACCCCGGACGCCGAGGCGCGCCGGCAACTGGCCGAGCTCTTCGCGTCGGTCGCCGATCCGGCGACGCTGGAACGGCTCTTCGACGAGCTCCTCACACGCGCCGAACTGCACGACCTGGTGCTGCGCTGGCGGCTGCTGAAGATGCTGCACGAGGGCGTGCCCCAGCGGGTGATTGCCGAGACGCTGGGCGTCAGCCTCTGCAAGATCACGCGCGGCTCGCGTGTGCTGAAGCAGCCAGACGCCGTCATCACCGGGCTCCTGCGGCAGGCCGCCTCCCCGAAAGGAATGTGAACCATGCAGATCATCGCGCGCTCGATCGCCGAGCAAATCGGCAACGCCTCCTGGATCCGCCGGATGTTCGAGGAGGGCAACGAACTCCGGCGGCGCTTCGGCGCGGACCGTGTTTTCGACTTCAGCCTCGGCAATCCCGACCTCCCCCCGCCGCCGGCCACCGCCGCGGCGCTCGACCGCATCCGGGGCGAGGCGGGCCAGCCGCGCGTCCTGGGCTACGTCAGCAACGCCGGACTGCCGGCGCTGCGCGAGGCGCTGGCCGCCGCGCTGGCCGCGGAACAGCAGATGCCCGGACTGAAGGCCGACCACGTGCTCGTGGCCTGCGGCGCCGCCGGCGCGCTGACCTCCTTTTTCCGCGCCGTGCTCGAACCCGGCGACGAGGTGATCTGTCCGTCGCCCTTTTTTGTCGAGTACGGCTCCTACTGCGGCCACTTCGGGGGTGTGCTCAAACCCCTGCCGGCCCGCCAGCCGGCCTTCGATCTCGATGTCGGGGCCATGCTGGCCGCCATCGGGCCGGCCACGCGGGTCATCCTCCTCAACTCGCCCAACAACCCGACGGGCTGCGTCTATCCCGCGGAGACGCTGGCGCGTCTGGCGGCGGGGCTGGAACAGGTGAACCGCCACCGCGACCGCCCGGTCTTCCTGCTCTCGGACGAGCCCTACCGTTTTCTGGCGTACGATGACGCCGTGGTGCCGCCCATGCTGCCCCTGAGTCCGTTCGCGGTCGTGGTCGGCTCCTTCTCGAAGCGACTCTCGATCGCCGGCGAGCGCATCGGCTACCTGGCCATCAACCCGCACATGCCGGAGGGCGGGCTGCTCATGCAGGCCGTGACCATGACCACCCGCACGCTGGGCTTCGTCAACGCCCCGGTCATCGGCCAGAAGCTGGCCCTGATGCTGCTGAACGAAGGGGTCGATCTCGCCATCTACGCTGAGCGCCGCGCCCTCATGGCGCGGGTGCTCGACGAGGCCGGCATCCGCTACGCTCGGCCGCAGGGCGCCTTCTACTTCTTCCCCGAGGCGCCGGGCGGCGACGATCTCGCCTTTGTTCAGCGCCTCCTCGCGGAGAACATCCTGGCGGTGCCGGGCCGCGGCTTCGGGTGTCCCGGCTTCTTCCGGCTGAGCTTCAGCGTCGAGACGGAAACCATCGCGCGCTCGGCTGCGGGCTTCCAGCGCGCCGCCGCGGCGAATTAGGTGGATCGGGCGCCATCATGGGCAGGCACTTTCGTCGTGGCGGACTGCTGCTACTGGCTCTGTTGCTGCTGGGCCTGCTGTTCCGGCATGCCACCTGGACGGCGCGTCGGTCGCCTCCGCCGGCCGCCGCGCGGCCTGCCGTGCGCTGGGCGGAACGCTGGCACGACGCGGTCGGCGCCGCGCCGGTCGGATCGCCGGTCTGGATAGGCGATGGCTGGTGCGCCGCGTTCCGCGACGGCAGCGTCGTCGCCTGGAACGCCGACGGGCAGCGGCGGTGGACGCTGAAGCAGGCTGGCAACCGCTGGCTTGCACCCACTGTGGCTCAGGGACGCGTCATCCTGGCCGAGGAGGAGGGGCATCTTCGGGCGCTGCAGGCTGCGGATGGCGGTGTGGTCTGGTTCCGCCAGGCGCAGGCGGGCTTCCTGGCCCAGCCGCCGGTGGTCGCGCCGGACACGGAGCAGGGCCTCGCGCGCATCCTGGCGGTGGATGCGTCCGAAGGGATCCTGCGGGCCTTCGATGCGGCGGATGGACACGTGCTCTGGCAGTCGGAGGCCTGCGGACGCACCGACGGTCCTCCTGCGGCACGGATGCCGTTCGTCGCCTTTGGCAACTGCGAGGCGTCCATCCACCTCTTCCAGGCCGCAGACGGACGACGGTTGGCCCGCATTCCGCTGGGCGACGGCGCGCAGGTGGCGGGCGGACTCGCCTTCGACGGCGACCGGGGCTATCTCTGGGTTCGCGGGGGCACGTTTGTGGCGGTCGATCTAGTCGCGACCTCGGTGGTCTGGCGGGCGCCGCTGGACTATGCGGACTACTTCGCGACTCCGGTGACCGATCCCACGCGCGGCATCATTTACACGGGGACGGCTGCGGGCGAGGTGCTGGCCCTGCGGGCGGCCGACGGGCAAATCGTCTGGCGGCGACCGCTGGCCGACACGCCGCTGGATCCCCTGCTGCTGGCCCACGGCTTGCTCTTTGCCGGCGCCGACGGCGTGCTGCACCTGCTGCGGGCGGCCGATGGCGCGCCGCTGATGCGGTTCGACCTCGGACAGCCGTTGACGGCGCCCGTGGCGGCGCCGGAGGCGTCGGACGGCGTGATGGTCATCACGGACGACGGCTATGTCGTCGTTCTGGGACTTCCGGGGACGTGAGTGGCACTGCGTTTCCGTGCTTGCCCTACGTAGCCTTGCAGGCGCCTTGTTGGCGGTCATGGCATTCATTTTCGCCATGCGCCCTCCGCCTACCCCTGTGGCCAACCGAATGTCCCCAAGCTCGCGGTAAAGTTGAACCGCACGGATGAAGTATGCTACTTTGTACCGTTTCACGCCCCTGGCGCGTGGAAGGAAGAGACGCCTTATGCAAGAGAAGTAC
>CAZYRQ010000166.1:0-5021 GCA_964649455.1 uncultured Lentisphaerales bacterium | reverse complement strand
CCTGGTCGGAGAGCTGGATCGTGCAGTTGTCGATGATCAGCGTCAGATTGCCGGGAAGCAGGATCGCCTCGTCGATCAGCCAGGCCGCGCGACCGTCGGCGTCGTCGCGGCGCGTGATGCGCACGGTGCCGTGCCGCGCCGCCGCAGCAGCCAGCGCCTGCGCGATCCGCGCGGAGTCGCTGCCCTGGAAATCATTCGGGTCGAAGACATTGCGTGCGTGCATTGAGCCTTTCCGGATCTTGTGAATCCAGCCATCCCGACAACGATCAAACGCGAACCAGATCGGCTCGGCGCGAGACCGTTTAGGTTCCTGGCATGTCGCGGATGTTCCAGTGCAGGTTGTCCAGCACGGCCTTCATGGCGCGGACCGGCGGCTGGCTCATGCCATAGCGCGGCTCGTAGCGCGGAACGGCGAAGAAGATCGACACGCCGAGCGCCGGCCCCAGGAAGCGGTGAGGGCGGCTGTAGGAGCCGGTGCAGAGGTGGATGAAGGGGTGCCCGAGGTCGCGCTGCAGGAGGAGGGTCGTGCGGAACGCCTCGGCTAGTTCGTCCGCCGTGTTGACGGTGGTGACGATCTTCACGACATCGGCGCCCCGCTGGGCCGTCGTCCGCAGGTGGTCGAGCACCTGTTCGGCATTCATCGCGCAGCCGACATGCGACGAGACGACCACATCGGCGCCCTTCTCGTGCAGGGTGTCGATCAGCCGCTTCTGGCGGTCGATGGCGTCGGGGTTGCGGGTGATCTCCCGGGGCGAGGGATCGTAGAGGTCGCCCATGACATCGATCATCGAGGCGCCGGCCTCGGCGGCGGCGAGCAGGACCTGCTGCCGCTCGTCGTCGCTCGGCTGGCCCCACCGGTCGTTGCGGTAGAAATAGAACATGAACGGCAGGTTCACGGCGTCGACGATGCGCTTGAAGGCGTCGCGGTTGCGGAACTCGGGTTTCAGATCCATGAGGTCGATGGCGATGCCCCGGGCGCCTTCGAATTCCGCGTGCCGGGACTCCGCGATCAGTTCTTCGGGCGTCTGGCCCGCCATGATGGCGGTCAGCGCCGGCGGCGGCTGGTTGAGGAAGGATGGTTTCATGGCTGGGTAGTGTAGTGAGGTGTGGGCATCGGCTGTGCACGGTATTCAGGGGGGCGAAGCACCAGCCCCCCTTGCTGACCGTATCACGGCCATGCACTCAAGGAGCGGTGGAATTGACTGGCCGCGATGTGCTTCTGGTTGGCCGGATGTAGCTCCACAACGATTTGTTCATCCGTCACATTGTCAAGGAGAATCGTCAATTTCCGGACGCCGCGGTTGTTCACATTCTCCTTGGGATTCGGCGAGGACGGGAGCGGCACGGCATCCATGACCGTGAATCCCGCCCCTGCCGGGGAGACGAGATCCGCCACCACCTGCTCGGAACCGAGCGTCAGCGTGGCCCGCTTGCCGCCGGACGAGAGTTCGACAGCCGCCCGCGTATGCATGAACCAGTAGATCTTGGATGGCTTGAGGGCCACCACTTCATCGCGGATGACGACCGTATTGCCGCCGGCCAGAGCGATCCCGCGCTGCACACGCGTGGCATGAACCGCATAGGCAGGCGTCAGATCCGCGATTGCGAACGCGGTCGCGCCCGCTTCCTGGAACTTCACAACCCGTGCCGTGGCCAGGGGATTCTGGTCGGCGGCCCTGCTGGGATTGATGACCAGGGTGTTATGGCCCTCGGCCCTCGTGCGGTAGTAGTTCCACCGCGCCCCGTTGGCGCCGGCGTTCCAGTAGCCCGGCGCATTGTATTCCCCTGGCCCCAGATCCATGACAAAACGCCTGCCATAGGCATCGAGAATAAAACTCCCCAGGTCGAGGTTGCTGTGGCTCACATCGTTGTCACCCGCCTTGAAACCCACAAACCAGGCCCGTTCGTCATTCCAGGCGCTGCGCATGGTCACCACTTCCGTCCCCCGGTAGTAGACGGCGAGCGGAGGATCGGGCGCCAGTTCTTTGACCAGGTCGACAGGGTACCAGAGCAGATCGAACGGACCGGCGGCCCGCACCAGTTGCTGCTGGTACTGGCCGGCCAGCGGCTGCTTGTAGCGGGCAGCCAGCCAGAAAAGATGCGCACCGCCTGATGGATTGTCTTCACCGTCGGCATAGTTGAACGACCGGTTGAATGGTCCCGTCAGATACTGCGGGTAGAGCGCCGTCTTGGAAAACCCAGGAATATAGGAAAGGCCGAAATCCGTGCCCAGCGCGGTTTCAAGGCCCGAGAGGATCGCCACGTTGTAGGCCGTCGCGTAGCTCCAATAGCCGGGCCCTTCATTCCATGCGCCATCCGGCCCGAAATTCACCATGGCATAGGGCAGATTCTCGATTACGTGCCGGAGAATATACTCCGCCAGCTTTGGTTCTTCATCAGCAATCGCCAGGGCGCCCATCCCAATGCCCCCGTTGCATACCTGGTTCCAGTTGTTCTTTACTCTGGGAAACCAGCTTTCTCTGCCGACGGCTCTGCCGTCGTAGGCCAGCAGCGCCCGGCAGAGGCCCTTTTCGATCAACGCGCTCCTGATGATCCTGCGTTGGTCATTGTTCCAGTAGGAGTAAAACCAGTCATAGCCGAGGGCCACCGCATAGGTCATCTCGCCCACATCCAGGAAGTGGCTTGGATTCCAGTCGGGGAACCGGGCCACGGCATCGAGCTCCTGCCAGGCCCGCTCCGCGTACCGCGCATCGCCCTCCAACTGGTAGAGCAGCCCCAGAGTCGAAACGCGGTCGAGCACCCTCCGGCTCGTGTACAGCAGCCTGATGCCGTCGGGAATGGCAAATGCAGCAGGTGCCGATCCCAGGATCTGATCCCCTTGCCTGACCACCTGCTCATGCCACGTCTTCAGCGTTTCATCGGTGGCAATCCGCTGTTTCAGACTGACGAAGTCCGTACGGGTGGCATGCAACCGGGGATGCTCTTGCTTCAGCGTCGCCAGGAGATTTTGAGGTAGGGTCATCTTGGGAACCTTGGCTTCCTGCGCATAGGCAACAGAAAGCAATTCGCAGACGAGGAATAGTGACGACAGCAATGAGACGATCAGCCTTGTCTTCATCACCTGATGAGTCTCCTGGCTCCTGAAGATGAGTCTTTTGGCTCCTGAAGCGGCGGGTTTGGATGCACATGCGCACATCAACGCCGGATGTTCACGCGATTATGGCGCATGGCCGCAGACCGTGCAAGGTCGGAGTGTCGGAGTTGCCGTCTTGTCTTGGAGCACCTCGGATGGTAAATTAGCGGACAAATGATTGGACTGCTACAGATTATCGGCGGGCTGGCCCTCTTCATGTTCGGCATCCGGCTGCTCAGCACCGGCATGGAGAAGCTGGCGGGCGACAAGATCCAGCGATGGCTGGGCAAGGTCACCGAGGGCCGCCTGCGGAGCGCCGGTTTCGGGGCCGTGGCAACGGCCTTCCTGCAGAGCAGCGGCCTGCTGATGGTGACGATGATCGGCCTGATCAACGCCAACCTGATGACGGTCCAGCAGTCCATCGGCATCATGCTGGGACAGGAGATCGGAACCACCATCACCGCGCAGATCGTGGTCTTCGACATCGGCGCCTTCCGCCTGCTGCTGGTGATCGGCGGCTTCGCGTTCCTGGAGTATTTCGAGAGCCGCGACTGGAAGAAGTACGGCGAGATCATGATGGGGCTGGGCCTCATCTTCGTCGGCATGAGCTACATGTCGAATTCCCTGGATCACCTGATGGAGATTCCGGCCTTCGCGCGGCTGCTGGTCACGATGGGGCAGCGTCCTCTGATCGGCATCCTCGCTGGTCTAGTCGTGACCGCGGTGACCCAGAGCAGCACGGCGGTGACCAGCATGGCCGTGGCCATGGGGATGAACGCGGCGATCACGCTGGAAGGCGCGGTCGGCATCATCCTCGGCGCCAACATCGGCTCGTGCGTCACCGGCTTCGTCGCCTCCCTGGGCCAGTCGCGCACGGCGCGCCAGGCCTCGGTCGCGCAGATCCTGATCAACGTGTTCGGCGTGCTCCTCTTCATGCCCTTCATCGACCAGTACAGCAGCCTGGTCGCCGCGACCTCGGACAGTCTCCCGCGCCAGATCGCCAACGCGCACACCTTCTTCAACCTCCTGGTCAGCGCGGCGCTGGTGCCCTTCGTCCGACAGATTGCCGCCGTCTCCGCCTGGCTGACCCCGAAAACGCGCGCGGCGGAACAGCCCAAGGCCACCGCCTTCATCGATGAAAACCAGTTCAGCGTGCCCTCGGTGGCCCTCAGCGAGGCGGCACGCGAGCTGATCCGGGTGGGACAAATCACGGCTGAGATGGTCGCGGACGGCTGCCAGGCGCTAATCGATCTGGATACCGAGCGGATCCGGCGCGTCGTCTCGCAGGAGCAGGAACAGGTCGACCCGATCGACAAGGAACTGACGCACTTCATCAACCTGCTGATGAACCGGGATCTAACCCGGGCGCAGCAGCAGCGCTGCTTCCAGATCAAAAACCTGCTCATCGACATCGAGCGCATCGGCGACATGGCCGAGGATATCGCGGGCTTCGCCCAGGAGCGGATCGACAACCGCGTCGTCTTCACGCCGCCGGCCATCGAGGATCTGCAGGCCCTGGGACGGCAGGCACATGAGACCTACATGCTGGCCATCGCGTGCTTTGCGGAGGACGATGCCGAGAAGGCCCTGCGCGTCTGCCGCCTCGAGAGCGAGTTCGACCGGCTCTACGGACGCACCCGCCTGGCCCATATCCGCCGCCTGGAAGCGGGCGGATGCCAGCCGCAGGCGGACGTGATCTTCACCGAAACGCTGCGGATCCTCGAACGGATCAGCGACCACGCCGACAACCTGGCCGTCAGCGTGTCCCGGTCGCTGGCGGAACAGCAGGCGGGAAAGAGCAACCGCCGCTGGGCACGGAGAACGTGACGGGGTGCGATTCAACTTTGTTGAATCGCATAGAATCCAGAATCCAGAATCCAGAATCCAGAATCCAGAATCCAAGAAGTTGCACAGCAACGATTTGCGT
>CAZYRQ010000165.1:0-5039 GCA_964649455.1 uncultured Lentisphaerales bacterium | reverse complement strand
TGGCCGGCCAGATCGGCTCGATCGTCGCCGGCGGCGTGATCCTGGCCCTCTTCAGTTAGCGTGAATTCCATGAAACGCGTGGGGATCGATCAGGCCGCTGCCGGAATCCGTAGCAGCGGCGTCGTCGCCGTGGTCCGTGGTCGCTTTGAACAGCAGACGCTGGCCCACATGGCCGAAATCCTCTGCCAGGCCGGCATCACGGCCCTGGAGGTGACGCTCAACAGCCCTTCGGCGCCGGCGCTTATCCGCTGGCTGGCGGACGCCATGGGCGCCCGCATGCTGATCGGCGCGGGCACCGTGCTCACGGCGGCGCAGGTCGACGAGGCCGTCGCCGCCGGCGCGCAGTTCCTGGTCGCGCCGGGCTACGATCCCGCCGCCGTGGCGCAGGCCCGCCGGGCGCAGGTGCTCCTCGTGCCGGGCGTCCTCACGCCGACCGAGGTCGGACGGGCCGCCGCCGACGGCTGCCGGCTGCTGAAGCTCTTTCCCGCCGAGACGGTCGGGCCGGCCTACCTGAAGGCCCTGCGCGCGCCCTTCGACCAGCTCGACTTCATGCCCACCGGCGGCGTCTCGGCGGAAACGATCCCCGACTGGCGGGGCGCGGGCGCGGTCGCCGTGGCCGCGGGCTCGACGCTGCTCGCGCCCGGCCTGCCCCCTGGCGAACTGAAGACGCGCGCCGAGGCCATGCGCCGCGCCTGGATCGGGGCCTGACCATGAACCGCGACCGTGCGCCGGCCTATGACCTGACCACCCTCGGCGAGACCATGCTGCGCATCAGCGTGCCGCCGGGCATCGCTCTGGAGACGGCGGGAGGCGCCGCGCTGCATGCCGGCGGCGCTGAAAGCAATGTCGCCTGCGCGCTGGCGCGTCTGGGACGGCGCGTGGCGTGGGCCAGCCGCCTGCCGCAACTGCCCACCGGGCGCTTCATCGCCAACGCGCTGCGGCAGGGCGGGGTCGATCTCTCGCTGGTGGAGTGGTGTCCGGCGGGGCGCGTCGGCGCCTACTATGTCGAGCGCCGCCTCCCGCCTGCGCCCGTGCGCGTCACCTACGACCGCGCCGACTCCTGCGCGGCAGGCCTGGAGCCCGGCCGCCTGCCGCTCGACGCCTTGCTCGACACGCGCCTCCTGCACCTGACCGGCATCACGCCGGCCCTCTCCGATGGGTGCCGTCAGTCGGTCGAGCGGCTCGTGGGCGAGGCGCGCGCCCGGCACGTGCCCTTCAGCTTCGACATCAACTACCGGCGCAAGCTCTGGCCGCCGGACGCCGCGCGCAGCACCCTGCTGCCGCTGGCCCGCGGCGCCGCGCTCCTCTTCGCGGGGGCGGCCGATGCGGCCGAGGTTTTCGGTTTCACCGGCGAGCCGTCGCGGGTGGCCGCGTCGCTGTGCGAGGCTTTCGAAGCGCGGCAGGTCGTGCTGAGCGTCGGCGAGGAGGGCGTGGTGGCCTGGGACGGCCGGCGCGTCCTCCGGCAGCCTGCGCAGGAGACCGCCGTCATCGACCGCATCGGAGCGGGCGACGCGCTGGCGGCGGGCGTCATCCACGGCTGGCTCGGCGGCGACTTCGCGGCCGGCCTGCGCTACGGCCAGGCGCTGGCCGCGCTGGCGCTCCGCACCGAGGGGGATCTCGTGGTCGTGTCGCCCGACGAGCTCGACGAACTGATCGCCGGGAGCGGCCCGCGCCCGCAGCGGTAGGTGGCGTAACCGTATATACTCGCAACACGATGTCTCTCCTACCCGTCACCCATCAGAGCGCCATTGACGCCCCGGACGCGCATGACGGCCTTCTGCGCGGCAAGCGTCTGGGGCTGATCACCAACCCCTCGGGTGTCAACGCCGCCTTCGTCAGCACCGCCACACTACTGGCGGAACGCTACAACCTCGTCGCCCTCTACGGCCCCGAACACGGCGTGCGCGGCGACGCGCAGGCCGGCGAGGCGGTCGACACCAAGAGCATCGGCCCGCTGGGCATCCCCGAATACAGCCTCTACGGACGGACGAGCCGCCCGACGCCCGAGATGCTCGCGGGCGTCGAGCTGATGCTCTTCGACATTCAGGACATCGGTTCGCGCTTCTACACCTACATCTACACGCTGGGCCAGGCCATGGAGGCGTGCGACGCGGCGCGGATCCCGTTTGTCGTTCTCGATCGCCCCAACCCGCTCGGCGGCCTTCGCGCCGAAGGCACCGTGATCCGGGCCGCCTTCCATTCCGGCGTCGGCGACTACGGGCTGCCGGCGCGGCATGCGCTGACGGTCGGCGAGATGGCCCGGCGCATCAAACGCCTCCGGGCGCCCACCTGCGACCTGACGGTGCTGCCGTGTCCCTACTGGGATCGCACCCCCTTTCCTGCGGACGCCTCCTGGCTCAACCCATCGCCCAACATGCCATCGCCCACGGCGGCCCTGGTCTACAACGGCACCTGTTTCTTCGAGGCGACCAACATTTCCGAGGGACGCGGCACCACGCGGCCCTACGAGATCATCGGCGCCCCGTTTCTCGATGCCGAAGGCCTCGCCGCGGAGATGAACGCCAAGAACCTGCCGGGCGTCCGTTTCCGTTCCTGCCACTTCACGCCCACCTTTCACAAGCACCGGGACACGCTCTGCCACGGACTGCAACTGCACATCACCGATCGTGCGGCCTTCAACGGCTTCGAGACGGGCGTCACCCTGTTCTACACCATCCGGGCAACCACCACGGAGATGGCCATCGCCAGCCCGTCGCACCTGAACAACCTCTTCGGCGACGAGACGCTCCTGCGCGGCGAGGAGCCGCTGGCCGACCTGCTGGCCCGCGCCCACGCCGAGAGCGCCGCCTTCCTGCGGGAGACGAGCGTCGACCTGATCTACTGAAAGGCAACACCACGAACAACCTGCGCATCGACTACCTGCGTTTGCTCGAGCACTGGATTCCTTCGACCCAGGCCTGGATACAGGCCCCCCGCGACCGCCCCGACCTGCTCTACTACGGCGACGGAACCAACGGCTGGGGCATGCAGACCGCGCAGAAGGCGCTGGGTGCCTTCGCCACCCTCGTGGACGAGCCCGAGCTCGACACGCAACGCTGCGGCCTCTCGCGCGACGATCTGCTCCAACGTTCCCTGGCGATGCTGCGCTATACGCTCGCCTCGCATCACTCCGGCGACTACCACACCACGGATAGCGACACGACACGCTGGGGACACACATGGATCAGCTCCCTCGGCGTCGAACGCATGATGCCCGGCGTCGAGGCGCTCTGGCCGCACCTGACCCCGGACGACCACGCGCGGTTCCGCGCCCTGCTGATCTCCGAGTCGGAGTGGCTGTTGAACGAATACCCGGTGGTGGCCGATCCCGTCGACCCGCGGCGGAACCATCCCGAAAGCAACATGTGGAACGGCGCGGTGCTCTGGCGGACGGCGCTGCTCTACCCCGACGCTCCCGATGCGGCAGCCTTCCGCGAGAAGGGCACCAGTTTCCTACTCAACGCCATCTCCATCCCGTCGGACAAGGAGTCGACGCGCCGCTTCGACGGGCGGCCGCTCGCCGACTGGCATGTCGGCGCCAATTTCTTCGAGAACTACGCCTGCAACCACCACGGCTACCTGAACGTCGGGTACATGGTCATCACGCTCTCCAACCTGGCCCTGCTCCATTTCTCCTGCCGGTGGCTCGGGGTGCAAACGCCGGAGGCGCTCTACCTGCACATGGAGAAACTGTGGCAGCTGGTGCGCCTGTGCCTCTTCGACGACGGTCGCCTCTTCCGCATCGGCGGCGATTCGCGTGTGCGCTACTGCTACTGCCAGGACTACCTGCTGCCGGTTCTGATGCTGACCTCCGACGCCCTCGGCGAACGGTGCGACAGCTTCGAGCGCGGCTGGCTGCAGCAGATCCAGACCGAAGTCGCGGCCAACGGCGACGGCACCTTCCTCTCCACCCGCTGCGAACTCTTCGTCGAGCGTTCCCCGCTCTACTTCACCCGCCTCGAGAGCGACCGGGCCATGACGATCGCCTGCGAGGTGCTCTGGCGGCGGCGGCACAACGACTTCGCCACGCCCCACGGCACCGGTGCCTACCAGCCCGACCCCGCATTCCACGAGCGGCTGACCCTCTGGCACGACGACTACCACGGGAGCTGCTACGCGCGCGACCCCGGACGGCTGGCCTCGTTCACCTGGCGCGCCGCGGAGTGGCCGCAGGGCATGTGCGTGCCGCCCGGCGACAGCTCCCTGGCGGAGTGGCAGATGAACATGGGCAGCGCCATCGACGGCGACGGCATCGTGCACCCCCGCACCCTGCTATCGCATCACGAGACGCTCTTCGCGGGTGGCTTTGTCACGTCCGGGCGCTTCCTGAACGCGACCGAGGGACTGCTGGCCGAGCAGATCGACCGCGAGGATACGGCGGTCACGACGCTGGCCTTCGCCGCGCTGCCGGACGGGGCGACCGTCGTCACCCTGCAGTTCGCGCGGGCTGTCAAGCGCTGCCACCTCAGCCGCGTGCGGGGCCTCAAGCTGAACATCCCGAACGATCTCTTCAACCACGGCACGCGCGACTACCGCGGCGCCGGCGCGCAGCTGACGATCGACGACCGGTTGACGGTGAGCGCCCTCTACGGCGGCGAGGTGCAGATTCACCGCCCACCCTACCGGCAGATCGGCCTGCGCGAGAAGCAGGTCTGGCATCCGGAGCGCGGCATGCTGCACTGCGACGAGATCTGCATCGGGCTGGGCCTGTCGCCGCGCTGGTACGACAAGGACGAGACGATCCTCGACTTCGGCGCGGTCGTCGTCACCGGCAACAAGGCGCCGACGGCGGAAGTCCTGCAACTGGAAGACGGACTCCGCGGCGTCCGTGTCACCGGACAGGACGGCCGCGACTACCGCGTGGTCGTCAACATCGGCGATACGGAGCTGACCTTCGAGGGCCACCCCCTGCCCCCCACCACGGCCCGGGTGCTGTGGTAAGGTGGCGGTTCTCTATGCCGAGGGCTGGGGCGGCGGTGCCGCCACGAGACCGGCCGCCAGGCGCTGGCGCAGCGCCTCGAAGAGCAGGATCGTCGTCG
>CAZYRQ010000164.1:0-5045 GCA_964649455.1 uncultured Lentisphaerales bacterium | reverse complement strand
TTCTGGATTCTGGATTCTGGATTCTTTGCGATTCAACAAAGTTGAATCGCACCCTCCTGTGCAGATTGTCCATTCCAAAATTCAGTGAGGCTCATGCAAAACCCTTCGTGGCATGGGCGTCCCGCCCATGGAACACGGGCAAGATGCCCGTGCCACGCCTGCAGGCGGAAGCCAATCAGGGGCTTCAGCCCCGTCTCTCGCGATGCCGTTCGGATTGCCTGTTTCACCCTCTCTCCATGCGCTAATCTTCACACCACCAGCCGATTTCGGGCCGATTTCGTCACGGGACTCATTGACACAGGACGGTAGAACTGCTATAAAACATGCCAACAGGGAGCACTGGATCCCCGCATGAAGCGTGACTTTACAGGGTTTGGCAGCTATCGGTATTTTGCGTACAGCTACGCAATGTGCCCTGCATGAACCCTGTGGCCTCGTGACGGTGAGTCCGGCTCTGATCAATCGGCGGTTCTGCAGTGGCAACACGGCGGAACCTTTTTTTTTGCAGTCATCGGAAAGCGCCATGATCATCAAGCTCAAACAGCACAGTCCCCAGAAGCAGATCGAGCACCTGACGAACTGGCTGGTCCGGCAGAAGCTCCGGGTTCAGCTCTCCGAGGGTGAGTTCGAGACGATCCTCGGAGTCATCGGCGACACCTCCGCCGTCGATGTCCACGCGGTCGAGGGCCTGGAGATCGTCGAGCAGGTCATCCGCATCTCGGAGCCGTTCAAGACCGTCAACCGCAAGTTTCATCCGGAGGACAGCGTGGTGACGGCGGGCGCGGCGCGGTTCGGCGGCGGCCATTTCGCGCTGATCGCCGGCCCCTGCTCCGTCGAGTCGGCCGAGCAGGTGCTGGCGGTGGCGCGCGCCGTCAAGGCCGCCGGGGCGACGATGCTGCGCGGCGGCGCCTTCAAGCCGCGCACCTCGCCCTACGACTTCCAGGGTCTCAAGGCCGAGGGTCTCGATCTGCTGCGCCAAGCCAAGGCGGAGACGGGCCTGCCGATCGTCTCGGAGATCATGAACATCAACCACCTCGAGCTCTTCGACGACGTGGACGTCATCCAGGTCGGCGCGCGCAACATGCAGAACTTCGACCTGCTCCGCGAACTGGGCCAGGGGCGCAAGCCGGTCCTGCTGAAGCGCGGCATGGCCAACACGCTGAAGGAGCTGCTGATGAGCGCGGAGTACGTGCTGGCCGGGGGCAACCCGCAGGTCATCCTCTGCGAGCGCGGCATCCGCACCTTCGAGACCTACACGCGCAACACGCTCGACATCAGCGCCGTCCCGGTGCTGAAGGAGCTGAGCCATCTGCCGGTGATCGTCGACCCGAGCCACGCCTGCGGCTTCGCGCGCTACGTGCCACCGCTGGCGCTGGCCGCCGTGGCCGCCGGGGCCGACGGTCTGATTGTCGAGGTTCACCATGCCCCGGAACTCGCGCTCTGCGACGGGCAGCAGTCGCTGCGCCCCGCCCAGTTCGAGTCCCTGGCCCGACAGGTGCAGCGCATCCGCGAGGTGGTCCGCCCATGACCGTAGGAATCATCGGCCTGGGACTGATCGGCGGCTCGCTGGCGCGGGCGCTGGCCCCGCACACGGCGCACCGCGTGCTGGGATGGGACAGCGAGGCGGCCACGCGCGAGGCGGCGCTCGGCTGCGGCGCCATCCGGGGCCTGCTGGCTCCGGACGCGCCCCCGGTCTGCGATGTGGTCGTCGTCGCGGTGCCCCCGCGCGCGACGCTCGTCGTGCTGGACGAACTGGCGCCCCGCGTCGCGCCGGACACGCTGGTGGTCGACTGCTGCGGCGTCAAGCGCGCGGTCTGCGCGCGCGGCTTCGCCCTGGCCGCGCGCCACGGCTTCACCTTCATCGGCGGCCATCCGATGGCCGGGCGCGAGCGCGCCGGCTTCGCCGCCTCCCTGCCGACCCTTTTCCGCGGCGCCAGCATGCTGCTGGTGCCCGACGCGCGCGCGCCCGAGGCAGTTCGCGCGCGCGCCGAGGCGCTCTTCCGCGAGGCCGGATTCGGGCGCATTGTCTTCACCACCGCCGAACACCACGACCGCATGATCGCGCTGACCTCGCAGCTCGCGCACGTGGTTTCCAACGCTTACGTCAAGAGTCCGCGCGCTGCGGAGCATGCCGGCTTTTCGGCGGGCAGTTTTGCGGATCTCACGCGGGTCGCGCGTTTGGACGAACATCTGTGGTGCGAACTCTTCCTGGAGAACCGCGACAACCTCCTCGTCGAGATCGACACGCTGCTGGAGGCGTTGCGGTTGTACCGCGACGCGCTGGCCGCGGGAGATGCCGCCCAACTGACGGAACTGCTGAGAGCAGGAAGGGAATGCAAGGAGAACCTATGAGCGCAGATCTGGAGAAGTGCCGAAGCGAGATCGACGCGATCGACGCGGAGCTGGTTGAACTGATCAAACGTCGCATGCGCGCGGTCGCGGAGGTCGCCGCAGCCAAGAAGGCCGCCGGCGCGCCCGTGCTGGACGCCACGCGCGAGCGGCAGTTGCTGGCCAAGGTCTCGGCCCTCGCGGGCGCGGAGTTTGAGACCATGATGCGCGGCGTCTTCTCGATGCTGATGGATGTGAGCCGGAGCTACCAACATCGGCTGGCCGGGCTCGCCTCGCCGCTGACCGGGGAGATTGCGGAGGCCCTCGCCGCCACCCCGTCGCTCTTCCCGGCGCGGGCCGTCGTCTCGTGCCAGGGTACGGAGGGCGCCTTCTCGCAGATGGCGTGCGACAAACTCTTCGCCTCGCCCGAGATCATGTACACCAGCAGCTTCGAGGGTGTCTTTCAGGCGGTCGCCAGCGGCATGTGCGAGTACGGCGTGGTGCCGATCGAGAACAGCCTGGCCGGCTCCGTGACGCAGGTCTACGACCTGCTGCGGCGCTACGACGTCAAGATCGTGCGCTCCCTCCGGCTGCAGATCTCCCACGCGCTGCTGGCCCGCCCCGGCACGACGCTGGCGCAGGTGCGGGAGATCCTCTCGCACGAGCAGGCGCTGCTCCAGTGCGCGCCCTACCTGAACACGCTCAAGGGCGTCAGGGCCACGGCCTGCGACAACACGGCCGTGGCGGCGCAGCGCGTGGCCGAATCGGACCGCTCCGACCTCGCGGCCATCGCCTCGAAAGCCTGCGCCGAGCACTACGGCCTCGAGATCCTGGCCGACGGCGTCCAGGGCCACGACGGCAACTACACGCGCTTCGTCTGCCTCTCGCGCCGACTGGAGATCTATCCGGGCGCGAACCGCACCAGCATGCTGATGGAGCTGCCCAACCGTCCGGGTGCCCTCTACCGCGTGCTGGTGCGCTTTTACGCGCTGGGCATCAACATGGTCAAGCTCGAGAGCCGCCCCCTCCCCGGCTCCACGTTCGACTTCATGTTCTACGTCGAGGTCGACGCGCCGGTCTACGCGCCGGCCTTCATGCAGCTCATGGCCGAACTCGACACCGAGCTGGCCCAGTTCCGCTACCTCGGCAGCTACCTCGAGGGGGTCTAGGCGCGCCATGGACTGGATCATCCACCCGCTGCCCGCCTTCCGCGGCACGCTGCGCGTACCGGGCGACAAGAGCCTCTCGCACCGGCTGGCGCTGATGAGCGCGCTCGCGCGCGGCCGCTCGCGCCTGCTCGGGTTTCTCGACAGCGAGGACTGCCTGCATGCGCTCGACGCGATGGCGGCGATGGGCGCGGGCGTCCGCCGCCACGGCACGACGGTCGAGGTCGAGGGCACGGGGGGCATGCTGAGAACCCCGACCGGCGATCTCGACATGGGCAATTCGGGCACGCTGACGCGCCTGCTGGCAGGGCTGGCGGCCGGGTTTCCCGTCACGGTGCGCCTCTTCGGCGACGCCTCGCTGCAGTCGCGGCCCATGCGGCGCATTCTGGAGCCGCTGCGGCGCATGGGGGCCGACGCCGTCGCCGAGGGCCCCGGCGAGCGCGCGCCCCTGCGCATCCGCGGCGGCACCCTCGATGGCATCGAATTCGACTCGCCGGTGGCCTCGGCCCAGGTCAAGTCGGCGCTGCTGCTGGCTGGCCTGCGCGCGCGCGGCAAGACGCGGATCCGCGAACCGGCCCCCTCGCGCGACCATACCGAGCGGCTCTTCCGCGCTCTCGGGCTGCCGATCACCCGCGACGGGCTGCAGACGACGCTGCAAGGCAGCGGTGGCGGGGCGCCCAATCTGCCGGCCCGCGAGTGGCGCATTCCGGGCGACCCCTCCTCGGCCGCCTTCTGGGTGGCCGCGGCGGCGGCCACCCCCGGCGCGGACCTCACGGTACGCGGAGTCGGGCTCAATCCGACGCGCACGGCCTATCTCGATGTCCTGCGGGAGATGGGCGCCGAGATCGCCTTCTCGCCGCTCCGCGAGGCGGAGTGGGAGCCGCAGGGCGATGTCGCGGTACGCGGGTCGACGCTCCGCGGGGTGGAGATCGGCGGGGCGCGCATCGCCAACCTGATCGACGAACTGCCGATCCTGGCGGTGGCGGCGGCATCGGCGGCGGGCGTGACCCGCATCCGCGACGCGGCGGAGCTGCGCGTGAAGGAGTCGGACCGCATCGAGACGGTGGCGCGGATGCTGCGGGCCGTCGGCGTGGAGGTCGAGACGTTTCCCGACGGCATGGCCATCCAGGGCGGCGCGGCGATCCGCGGCGGCGGCGTGATCGAGTCGGCCGGCGACCACCGCATCGCGATGGCGGGGGCGATGCTCGCCCTGCGGGCGACGGGTCCGGTCACGGTGCGCGACACGGCCTGCGTCGCCACCTCCTATCCGGGCTTCGAGGCGGCGCTGCGCGGCCTGCGGGACGGGTAGCCAGCCCCTGGAGGGACGGCCTCCGTGCCGTCCGCCCGTGCGACCCTGGAGGGACGGCCTCCGTGCCGTCCGTCCGTGCGCCCCTGGAGGGACGGCCTCCGTGCCGTCCGCCCGTGCGACCCTGGAGGGACGGCCTCCGTGCCGTCCGGCCGTGCGACCCTGGAGGGACGGCCTCCGTGCCGTCCGGCCTTTTGCGGTTGCGGGCACCGGTCGGGACGGAGCCCGACCCTCCAGGGAATGGT
>CAZYRQ010000163.1:3295-5091 GCA_964649455.1 uncultured Lentisphaerales bacterium | reverse complement strand
CAGGTAGTCGCCATAGGCCTGTTCGAGGTCGTAGCCGAAGTTGAAGAGCTTGTCCGACGCCTCGGCGTAGAAGGCGGCCTGTTCCGCCGGCTTCAGGCTCCCGAAGCGGGCCAGGGTCGCGCCGAGGGCGTCGCGCTCGCTGATGGCGTTCTCGAGCCACGCGCGGCGGAAGCCGAAGTCCTCGTTGACGTTCTTGAAGCTCTGGGGCAGCTTGCCGAGCGTCTCGGCATAGAAGGGCTCGGTGCGCTCGGGAACCCTGGCGGGATTGACGGACGTGCTCCCCGCGAGGGTCTTGTAGCGTGTCCAGCCCTGGCGCAGCACCGTCAGGCGGATGTCGCGCTTCTGCTCGTCGGTGAAGTCGGGGAAGCGGATGTAGCCGGCCGAGTTGGCCGCATGCACCACGCCGCCCCAGGTCTGACCACCCGACGAGGCCCAGCGGATCACGGAGAGGCGCCAGAAGTTGTCGCGCTTGGCCGGGTCGAGCGGCAGGCGGTCGAAGAGCGGCTCCCAGGGAATGAAGATCCGGATGAGGTTGCCGTTCTCCAGCGTCCGCGCGTCGATGTGGATGTACGGCTCGATGCTGCGGAAGGAGCGGTCCTCCATGAGCCACGGATAGACCCCGGCGAGCTTCGGGTCGGTCGCCTTGCACATGAACTGGTAGTAGTGCTCGACCCCGCTGGTGTCGGCGTCGCCGGGGGTGAAGAAGCACTCCAGCGTGCTGGTCGGCAGCGCCTGGCCCTTCTCGAGGCTCGCCGTCATCTGGCTCTCGATGGCGTAGACCAGCACGTTGAGGCCCTCGGCGTTGCAGCAGACGTAGAGGGCGGTCGGCTCCTTGCCCTCGGCGCCCTCGCCGGCCATCACGTCGCGCTGCATGATGGGGTCGCTCCAGAGCACCGAGGCGGACATCGCGCCGTAGGGGCGGAAATTGAAGTTCCACTTCTGCGGCTCGGTCTGCGGCAACTGCTCGAAGTTGGCCGGCAGGTCGCGGTACTCGACCGCGAGGATGTTCTTCTCGCCCCGGACCGGGGTCAGGAGGCCACCCAGGGCCAGGAGGGACAGCAGGAGCATAGGGGCGGACGGTTTCATGTTCAACGGCCTCCTCCGCGGATCTTGATCAGTTCCATCAGGGTGAGAATGCGGTGGGCGGCGCCGGCCCGGAAGGCGTCCATGTCGGCGTGCTCGCCGTCGAGGCGCTCGAGCCAGTGGAGCTGGCGCTTGGCCTCGCGCGCGAGGCGCACATCCTTGCCGTCGCGGTGGGCGAGGGCCAGCTCCTGGAGCCGTGTCGCGTAGCGTACGTCGTCGTAGGCCTCGCGCGCGCCGAGCAGCGCCAGCGTGCTGATGATTCCGTTCTGCTGGGCGTAGGCCATCCCGAAGTTGCGGTAGTTGCCGTCGCCGCCGGGCCATTCGGCGAACTCGTTCCAGAAGCGGGTCACGTAGCCGTGGAGCATCTGCCCGTCGTAATGGTCCTTGTACATCTGCAGGCCGATCCGGCGGCGGAACCAGGCGGGATTCTCGGCGCCGGGGAAGGGATCGCAGTAGTTCATGATCCGTCCGCCGGCGGCGTGCCACAGGTCGGCCCACTCCCGGCTGATGCGCGTGGCGGAGTCCATGTCGTTGAAGTCGCCCGTGAAGTAGGGCAGGGCCTCCCCCATGCCGTGCGTCATCAGGAAGGCCCGCCCCGTCGCGTGGTAGGCGTCGACGCCCTGCTCCATCTGATGGACCAGGGCGCCATAGGAGGAGGCCTCGCTGGCGCCGCAGTTGAAGAAGCTGACGCCGGGGCCGATGTGCCGGTCGTA
>CAZYRQ010000163.1:0-3195 GCA_964649455.1 uncultured Lentisphaerales bacterium | reverse complement strand
CCTCGCTGGCGCCGCAGTTGAAGAAGCTGACGCCGGGGCCGATGTGCCGGTCGTAGAAGTCGAGCTGACGCTGAAGATCGCGCGCGAACAACCGGTCGAGGCAGGCCTGTTCTTCGCTCGTGATCGCGCCCGCCGGCCCGCCGAAGTTGCGCTGCCAGGTGCGCGGCGAGGGTGATCCCGCGCTCACAAGTTCCTTCAGGGGATAGCCCGCCTGCTTCGCGAGCGCGGTCTGCCAGGGCGTGTCGGCCACGCGGCTGGCGTGCAGGAGATTGTGCTCCTTGAGGTTCCTGACGGCGTTGGAGAAGATCTCCGGACTGCCGGTCGGCGCGCTGTTGATGTGGCTGAAGTAGGTCCGCGTGATGTCGTAGTAGGTCTTCGGTTCCGGCAGCGCGAAGGGCAGCACGCGCAGGTTGACGGCCAGTTCGGCGAGGGGCTGCCCGTCGGCCAGCAGCTCGATCTTCCCCGCGTAGAGGCCGGGGGCGGCATCCCCGGGCACGTGGAAGGTCAGGCAGTAGGGCTGGTTGCGCCCGGCCTCGGGCAGGTCGAGCGGCTGGAGGGACGGCGCGTCGCGGAAGGGCATGGTGGCGTGGTCCATGAAGACCTGGTCGTAGTCGTAGCGGCTGATATCCACGTACCGGTCGCCCCGCGGGAAGTGCATCAGCAGCTCGTTGGAGGCGCGGATCTCGTCGACCCGCAGGATGCGGTCGTCGTTGATCAGCAGGTCGGGCACCAGCACGCGCTGGCGCTTGTCGGCATGGTAGGTCATCCAGGCGCCGCCGCTGCGGAACCAGCGCTTGACGAGCTTGGCGTCGACGGCCGACGCGGGCACCACGCGGGCGCCGTCGCGCAGGTCGCCGACGCGCAGCGTGAAGGCCTTGACCGGGCGGAAGGGGACCACGACCAGCAGCGCCGACTCGAACTCCCCCTGCGCCGCGTAGATGTCGAGGGTGCGGGAGAGGCGGCCGCAACGGGGCAGGTCGTAGGGTTGCAGCAGATCCTGCGTCGTGGCGGGCAGGACGTAGCTCGTGACGGGTGCATTGGCCAGGGTGGCCTGCTCGTCGCGGAGCCCCGCCGCAAGCGTTTCGGCGTTGTTCAGATCATTCACGAGCGCCCGGACCTGCGCCGGGGTCGTGCGCCCGGCCTGCTTCTGCAGGGCGTCGGCGCGGCGGTCCAGGGCGCCGGCCCAGGCCTTGAGGGCGGGATTGCGCGCGGCGGCGGCGACGGCGGCGGCGCGCTGCCGCAGCGCCGCGTAGCCGGCCTCCGTCGTGTCGGCGATCGCCAGCGCCTCCGACTCGAGCGCGGCGTCGTAGACCTTCAGGTCGCGGACCGCCCCCTGGAAGCCGCGGCCCAGGCGGGGCGGCCCGAGGGTCGGCGCGGGCAGCACGAGCTGGTCGTTCTCCACCTGCCAGCGGCCGTCGAGGTAGAGGGAGTAGCGCCGCCGGTTGGCGGAGTAGTTGAATTCGACGTGGTACCACTTGCCCCTTTCCACCCGCGTCTGGCTCCGCATGACCAGTTCGTCGGCCATGATCTCGGTGGGGGCGGCGGGCAGCGCCAGTTCGAGCCGACCATCCTTGTCGGTGCGGCAATCGAAGAGTCCAAGGGAGGGGGCCGCGCCGCGGGAGGGCACGCGGTCGAAGCGGATCCAGAAGGCGCCGGAGAGCTCGCGCCGGTCGATCCCCTTGAGCCACTTCCGGTACGCGGCCTCGTCGGCGACGGTCTCGGCCGCCTCCGTTCCGTCGAAGATCAGCGCGCCCCCGTCGAGCCGCGTCTTGGCGCCCGGCTTCAGCACCAGGCCGCTGCCGGCCCGGTCAGGAATGCCTTGCTCCGTACGCGCCCCGAAGTCGAAATCGAGCCGGGGCACGGGCTCGGCGGCAGGGCTTTCCCATGCCGCGAGCGCGGCCAGCGCGCCCGCGCCAATCCATTGCAGTAGGCTCCGTCGCATGCGTCTTCTCCAATGCCGGTTCTGGGCCGGCTCATACGGTCACGGTTGCTTCAGGCATCCTCACTTCTTTCAAGCATTTTGCGTGCCGATCTGTCGAGCCCGGCTGTTTTGCAGTCCGCTGTTTTGCTGTTTTGCTGTCACGTAAGGTGCATCGGGGATGAACGGGATGTCGTAACGATAGCCCGCCGTCCGCGGCGGGACGTTCTCCCATTCCATGCCCGCCAATGATATTCACCACGCGGCGCCTGCGCGCTCAAGTACAATTTTGCGTTGCACAACCGACGGAATTCGGCGACACTTGCCATCCGTCGCTGCCGACACCCAACGCGCGACCACGACCATCATGAAGATCGCCATCGCCTACACGCCGATCGACTCGCCCAAGGGCGTGCCGCTGCTCTCGCAGAACCGGCAGTTCCAGTGGTTCAACCGCCCCACCTTCATCTACCCCGTCGTGCCGGCCTACGCCGCCACGATGGCCAAGGCGGCCGGCCATGACGTCCGGTGGCTCGACGGCATCGCCGAGCGCTGGAGCGAGGAGCAGTTTCTGGCACAGGTCGTCGCGGAACGCCCGGCCCTCATCCTGCTCGAAACCAAGACGCCCGTCGTCAAGGCGACCTGGCGCTGGGTCAGCCGCCTGCGCGAAGCCCTGCCGTCCATGCGCATCGTGCTGGCGGGCGACCACGTGACGGCCCTTCCTGCCGAGAGCATGGACAACTGCCCCGCCGACTTCCTGCTGACCGGCGGCGACTACGACTTCCTGCTGCTCGGCCTGTTGCGCCACCTCGGCGCCGGCAAGCCCCTTGAGCCGGGCATCTGGTACCGTGACGCCGGCGGACGGGTGCGCAACAGCGGCCCCTTCGCCACACGCCACGACCTCGGCAGCCTGCCGCGCATCGACCGCGAGCTCACCCGCTGGCAACTCTACAGCGTCCACAACGGCAACTACCGCCGCACTCCCGGCGCCTATATCATGGCTGGCCGCGACTGCTGGCACGGCAAGTGTACCTTCTGCTCCTGGACCACGCTCTACCCGAACTACCGCGTCCGCACGCCCGAATCGGTCGTCGACGAGATCGGCGAACTGATCGAGCGGTACGGCGCCCGCGAGGTCATGGACGACACCGGCTGCTTCCCGGCCGGCGACTGGCTGCGCACCTTCTGCGGCCTGATGATCGCGCGCGGCTACCACCAGCGCATCTACTTCGACTGCAACATGCGCTTCGGCGCCCTGACGGCCGACGACTACCGGC
>CAZYRQ010000162.1:0-5108 GCA_964649455.1 uncultured Lentisphaerales bacterium | reverse complement strand
TGTCGAGGATCGTGCGGCTGTCGACGCGCTGGGCGACCTGGAAGGCGATGCGGCCAGGGAAGTTGGCCTTGATCGTGCCGGTGATCACGTTGACCGAGGGACGCTGGGTGGCGATGATCAGGTGGATGCCGACGGCGCGCGAGAGCTGGGCCAGGCGGGCGATGCCGTTCTCGATCTCGGGGCCGGCCTGCAGCATCAGGTCGGCGAGCTCGTCGATGACGATCAGGATGTAGGGCAGCCGGGCGGGGAGCGCGGCGGTCTTCTTGGCGGCGGGGAGCGGCGTCTCGGCCCCGTCGAAAAGCTCGGGCTGCACGACGGACTCGCGGCGGTTGTAGGAGGCGATGTTGCGGACGCCGGCGGCGTTGAGCAGCTTGTAGCGCTTCTCCATCTCGTGGATCGCCCAGCGCAGGCCGAGGGCGACCTTCTTGGGGTCGGTGATCACGGGCACCACGAGGTGCGGCAGCTCGTTGTAGAGGGCGAACTCGACGATCTTGGGGTCGACGAGCATGAGCCGGAGCTGCTCGGGCGTGCGCGACATCAGCAGGCCGGTGAGGATGGCGTTGATGCAGACGCTCTTGCCCGAGCCGGTCGCGCCAGCCACCAGCAGGTGGGGCACCGAGGCGAGGTCGATGACCAGGTCGCGCCCGCTGACGTTCTTGCCGAGCAGCAGGGGGATCTCCATCTCGCGGGCGCATCTGGCCCAGTGCTCGCCCTCGAGGATCTCGCGCACGGTGACCGGGCAGGCCTTGTCGTTGGGCATCTCGACGCCGACGACACCCTTGCCGGGGATCGGCGCCTCGACGCGGATGCTCGTGGCCTTGAGGGCCATCTCGAGGTTGCGCGCCATGGTGGCGATGCGCTCGACGCGGATGCCGGGCGCGGGGAGCAGCTCGAAGCTCGTGACGACCGGGCCCTTCTCGATGTGCGTGACCTCGACGGGGATGTTGAACTCGGCCAGGGTCTTGACGAGAATCCCGGCCTTCTGGTCGACATCGCCGTGGACCGCCTCGCCCTCGGGCAGGGGGGCCAGCAGATCGACGGCCGGCAGCTCGTAGGGGGGCTCCGGCGGCGGCTCCGCCGCCGCCGGAAGTTCGGGAGTGCGGGCGTGCGGGAGTTCGGAAGTTCGGAAGTTCGGGAGTTCGGAAGTGCCGGAACTGCCGGCATCCTGCGGCCCCCCTGAACCCTGAACCCTGAACCCTGCTGGCGCGCCGTCGCCGGCGTGCCCTGCCGCCGCGGCTGGCGCCGCGGCGGCCTCGCGCTCGCGTTCGCGCCGGAGCTGCTCCTTGCGCTCTTCGTAGGCGCGCTGGCGCTCCTCCGCCTCCCGCGCGCGCTCCTGCTCGCGCGCCTCGCGCTCCGCGTGCCGGGCCTCCTTCGCGGCCGTCCGCGCGGCGCGGGCCTCCTCGTGGGCGCGCCGCCGCGCCTCCTTGTCGGCCGTCCGGCGCTCCTGCTCGAGCTGCCGCGCGAGGCGCTTCTCCTCCATCGCCAGGCGCGCGGTCATGTCGGCGCGGTCCAGGCGCCACTGGCGCCAGCGGCCGAGCAGGTCGCGGTAGCCGTCGCCGAGCCGGCGGGGGCCGATGGCCATGGTGAGGGAGACGATCATGACCGTCGTCACGATGAGCGTGCCGCCGACGGGGCTGACCAGGCGCTCGAGGCCCTGGGTCATCACCAGCCAGCCGACGAGGCCGCCGGGGTCCGGCGCCGTGTTGAGGCGGTGCATGACGCCCGCGAAGAGGTTCGTGCCGAGCTGCAGCCAGGCGCAGAGGCCGGTCTGGAAGAGGGCGCACCAGCCGAAGCGGCGCCAGAAGCGGGTGTTGCTGCCCGCCGCGAGGCGCAGGCTGAAGGCCAGCACCCATAAGGGCAGCATCCAGACGCCGAGGCCCAGGATCCGGTAGCCGAACGCCGTGCCGACGGCGCCGGCGACGCCGATGAGGTTGTTCGGCGGGTCGTTGGGCGGCGACTTGATCCAGGGCACGTCGCCGCTGTCGTAGCTGACCAGGCTCAGGAAGGGGAAGATTGAGAGCACGACGAGGATGTACCCGAGCCAGCGGAACGGGGTCTCGGGTGCGGCGCGGCCCTTGGACGGGCGTGTCTTCACTTCAGCCATGACGGGGGGGATTCTAGCGGTTATCTGCGGGGAACTCCAGCCGGACCGCGTCCGGCACGGTGGCCACCGCGTCGGCCACCGCGCCCGGCGGCAGCAGCACGCGCAGGGGCACGGGGTTCGTGGGCGCGGCGTCCGGGTCGGCGGGAAGTTCGGCGAAGACGCGGATGGCGTTGGTGGCGATCCCCTGCAGCGCCTCCGCCCAGCCCGTGAGGCGGACGGCGACCTCGGGGGGCTCGACCCGCGGCAGGCGGTTGGTGTGGCCGGCGAGGAAGGCGAGGCGGACGGGAATGCCCGCGAACTCGCGCTGGACGGTGTCGGGCACGATGCCGACCTTGACGGTGACGCTGTCGGGGTTGATCTCGGGCTGCCAGGCGTCGGCCGGCGGGAGGATGGCCGCCTTGCGGGTGAAGCCCTGCACGCGCCCGTCGACGTTGACCGGCTCGAGCTGGAGGGTCACGCCGGCGTCGTGGAGCCGGTCGAGCTGCAGGCGCGCGCCGCGCACGACGGCCGTCTTGGGCTCATAGTCGATCTCCGCGTGGCCGCGGTAGGGCCGGCCCTCGACCGGCGGCGGCGCGATGGCGAACTCGCGCTCGCCCTGGTGGTCAAAGGTGATCTCGACAGCCGGGGGTTCGACGCTGACCACGCGCAGTCCGGCCGCGCCGCGCAGGTGGCCGCGCCGCAGGGTGATGCGCACCTTGCCCTCGTCGCCCCGCGTGCGCAGGCCCTTGACCTGCATCCGCAGGTCGGCGCGGTCGAGATGCTGGAACTCGTTGAGCGCGCCGCGGAAGGTCACCTGCACGGCCGACGGCCGCACCGCCATGAGGGCCACGCCCGGCTCGCGCTCGACCTCGACCGGCACGGTGCGGGTGGTCGTGTTGCTGACGAGCTCGAGGATCGTCAGGTAAACCAGGACGGCCAGCATGAGCGCCAGCAGGGCCATCAGGCCGTTCTCGCCCGCCCAGAGGAGCAGCCGCTGCCGGAAATCGACCTTCATGCGCGCGTCGTCTCCTCGGGCGGCTCGCGCCGCTCCGCCGTCTCGCCGCCGGCCTTGCGCTCGCCGTCGGGATCGAGCTGGGCGAGGATGCGGCGCCAGGCGTCCAAAATGCCCTCCTTCGGGGAGAGCGCCGTGAGGTAGCGCGCCAGCCGCGCCCCAGTCAGGTTCTGCAGCAGCCGCCCCTGGAAGGCGAGCGAGATCGCGCCGCGCTCCTCGCTGACGATGATCACGAAGGCGTCCGTCTCCTCGCTCAGCCCCAGCGCGGCGCGGTGCCGCATGCCGTAGTTCAGCGCGCTGTCCGCCGTCTGGAGCGGGAAGATGCAGCGCGCGGCGACGATCGTGTTGCCGCGGATGATCACGCCGCCGTCGTGCAGCGGCGCCCGCGGGAAGAAGATCGCCGTCAGCAGCTTGGGCGCCAGGGGGGCGTTGAGCAGCGTGCCGTTTTGACGGTAGCCGTCGAGGCTGATCTCGCGCTCGATGGCGATCAGCGCGCCGATGCGCGCGCGCGCCATCTCCTCCACGGCGGCCACGAGGTGGTCGATGCGCGTGGCCGCCGCCGCCTCGCCCCACCCTAGCGCCGACCGGCGGCGACCGATGATCGCCAGCGCCTGGCGGATCTCGGGCTGGAAGATCACCAGCACCGCGAAGACCATGAAGAGCGGCAGCTTGCGCAGCAGCCAGCCGAGCACCTCGAACTTGAACACCATCGTCAGCGCGATCAGCCCGAGCAGCACCAGCGCCAGCCCGAAGAGCATCTGCGCGCTGCGCGTGCCGCGGAAGAGGTTGAAGATGAAGTAGATCGCCACGGCGAGGATGGCGATCTGGAAGAGGTCGCCGAAGCCTAGCTGGAGACCGCCCATGCCGCACCTCCTTCCGCCGCCGCAGGCTGCGCCGCCGGCCGCGCCGCCGGCGCCGCCGGCCGCGCGCCCGCCGCCGACCGCCCCCCGAGCTGCGCGCACGCCGCCGCGAAGACCTCGCCGGGCTCCAGCCCCGCGAGGCAGGCGTGGTCGCCCCGCCGGCAGCGCCGCGAGAGGCACGGCTGGCACGGCAGGCCGCGCGACAGGATCTGGTGGCCGGGGCCGTAGGGGCCGGTCCAGCCCGGCCGCGTCGGCCCGAAGAGCACGAGGCAGGGACGTCCCAGGGCCGCAGCCATGTGCACCGGGCCGGTGTCGTTGGCCACCAGCAGGTCGCACTGCTCGAGCACGCCAAACAGCTCGGGGATCGTGTGGCGGCCGCAGTGGTTCTCGGCCGTCTCCGGCGCCAGCCGGCAGATCGCCTCGCCGACGGCGTGGTCGGCGGACGCCCCGAGCACCAGCACGCGGGCGCCCTGTCCGCCGAGCAGCCGCGCCAGCCGCCCGAAATGCTCCGCCGGCCAGTTCTTGGTCGGCCAGCGCGAGACCGGCGCGAAGGCGATGCGCAGGGGGGCCGGTGGCAGTTCCGCGCGCGGATAGCGCAGCGGCGCGGACGGCGTCGCCGGCCGCGGCAGACCCAGGTGGTCGAGCACGTCCATGGCCTGCTCGGCGGCGTGGCGCGACCGGTCGCACCGGCCCGCCCGCTCGCCGTAGGCCAGCCACGATAATTCGCGCGCGTACGAGGGGCCGATGCGCCGCCGCGCCCGCGCCGCACGCGCGACCCAGGCGCTCTTGAAGAGCCCGTGCAGGTCGATGGCCATGTCGTAGGACTCGCGGCGGATCCCGGCCAGGGTCCCGCGCCAGACGCCCGCCAGGCCGTGCCGCGGCACGGGGATCGTCCGGTCGACATCCGCGAAGCACTGCACCAGCGGCACGTACTCGGGCTGGCAGGCCCAGTCGACCGCCGCCGCGCCGAGCCCCGCGCGCAGAGCATGCACGGTCGGCAGGACATGCAGGATGTCGCCGAGCGAGCTGAGCTTGACGATCAGGAGCCTGGGCGCGGACATGGCGCTATTATAGGCCGCGCGCGCGGCGGGTGCAATGACAGGGTTGGGTATGGGTGCGATGGGTGCGATCCACAATAGTGGATGCGCACCCA
>CAZYRQ010000161.1:0-5111 GCA_964649455.1 uncultured Lentisphaerales bacterium | reverse complement strand
GCCGCCTCGCGCTTCTTTTTTCCAAAAAACATGCCAGTCTGCCTGTTGCTTCCCTGCCCCGGACCGGCCCGCGTGCGACGGATACCGCCGTAGACAAACCGATGTCGCGGCCGTTCAGCGCCTGCGGGGGACACGCGGTTCACCCAAAAGCCAATAAAAGACGCCGGATACGGGCCTTCTGCCCGGATCCACACCACCTGCAAACGACTTCGCTCCACCCGCGGGACGCTCCCGGCGAGTCGGATTGCGCCAGTACAGCAGATCGCGTGCCGAACCAAGGCACACCTTGTACAAGTGGAGGGGCAAGCTTACCCTGCGCACCGGAAATAATCAAGCGTCAATGGCGGCCGTGTCAATGGCGGTCAATGGCGACCGGGGAGGTAATCGGTTGGCCACAGGGGGTGCGCGGAGTGCGCATGGCGGGCGGCCCTTCACCTCTGGCGGGGTTGAGGACGCGCAGTTGCAGGCAGACGCGTCACGCAGCACAACGCCCTGTCTCCGTGTACCCAGGCCTGAAGGCCCTCGCAGACTTCCGGCTGAAGCCGGTACTCCGACTGGGAGGTCTGTGCCGGTGCACCCTCGCGTCGGAGTCCCGCCTTCAGGCGGAAGTCGTTCAGGGGCTTCAGCCCCGTCTCTCGCTCGTCCATGGGTTCATCTGAGTTCCGCTCACTTTTCATGCGCTTCCCGCGCACCCCCTGTGATCAACCGAATACAACAACGCCAACGCCAATGGCAACGGCAACCGGGAAGCCTACTCGCCCTTGCCGACCACGCGCAAAACCTCCTCGACCGAGGTGCGCCCCTCGACCACGCGCAGGAAACCGTCGCGCCGGAGGGTCACCATGCCCTCCTCGATGGCCTGGTCCTTGATGATGTTGGCCGGCTCGCGGCGTACGACCAGGCTGCGGAGGGGGTCGCTCATCACCATCACCTCGTTGATCGCGCTGCGCCCGCGGTAGCCCGTGAAGGCGCAGTTGGGGCAGCCGTTGCCGAGGACGAACCGGGCCGTCTCCGCGAAACTGGGGTAGCAGGCGAGGATCTCACTGCGGAGTTCGGGCGCCAGGTCGTCGGGATGCGCGCACTGCGGGCAGACCCGGCGCACGAGGCGCTGGGCGACGATGCCCTCGACGCAGGAGGCGATCAGGTAGGGCTCGACGCCCATGTCCGTGAGGCGCGTGATGGCGCTCGGCGCGTCGTTGGTGTGGAGGGTGCTCAGCACCAGGTGGCCCGTCAGCGAGGAGCGCACGGCGATGTCGGCCGTCTCCGAGTCGCGGATCTCGCCGATCAGGATGACGTCGGGGTCGTGGCGCAGCACCGAGCGCAGCACGTTGGCGAAGGTCAGGTCGATCTTGCTGTGCACCTGGACCTGGCTGATGCCCTCCATCTGGTACTCGACGGGATCCTCGACGGTGATGATCTTGACGCCGGCGGTGTTGAGGCGCGCGAGGATGGCGTAGAGCGTGGTGGTCTTGCCGCTGCCGGTGGGGCCGGTCAGCAGGATCACGCCGTGGGGCAGGTCGGTCATCGCGCGGATCTTCGGCAGCTGGTTGGGCGAGAGGCCCAGCCTGTCGAGGTCGGTGAAGACCGAGCTGCGGTTCAGGATGCGCAGGCAGCAGGTCTCGCCGTAGCTGGTCGGCAGCACCGAGACGCGCAAGTCGTACTCGCCCTTGTCGAAACGCACCTTGATGCGTCCGTCATGCGGCTTGCGGCGCTCGGCGATGTCCATGGCGGCCATGATCTTGACGGCCGAGCTGACGGAGCGCCGGAGCTTCTCGACGCCCTTCGGCAGCGGCACCTCCTGCAGAATGCCGTCGACGCGGCAGCGGAGGCGGAGCGTCTCCTCGAACGGCTCGATGTGGATGTCGGTGGCATCCATGCGGATGCCCTCGGCGATGATCAGGTTGATGAACCGGACCATGCCCGTCTCGTCCGAGACGACGGCGATGTCGTCGTCGCGCCCCTCCTCGTCGTCCACGGGCGCCTGGGCGATCAGCTCCTCGACGGTCTCGGCGCCAAGGCCGTAGAAGTGCGTGAGCGAGCGGGAGACGTCGCTGTCGGTGCAGAGGATGAAGGCCAGGGGCGTCTCGAGCACCATGCGCAGGCCCTCGACGGTGACGGAGGGGGGCACGCGCGCGACGGCCAGCGTCAGGAGGCCGTCCTCGAACGCCACGGGCACGACCCGGTGGCGCAGGGCGAGGCGCGGATTGACGCGTTCCGCGACGGAGGGATCGATCCGGTAGTCGCCGATCTTGCGGAAGGGGATGCCGCTGACGGCGCTGTAGGTCTCGAGCAGCGTCTTCTCGTCGATGACCGACTCGTCCACCAGCAGCCGGTCGACCGGCTGCCCCGTGAGCGAGGCGCGGTTCTGAACCTCGGCCACCTGTTCCTCGGAGATGCGCTGGTGCGTCAGCAGGTGGGCGACGAAGTCCTGGACCAGATCGGCGCCGTAGAAGCGGACATCCTCCTGGAGGGCCGCCGCCGGCGCGGCGGGCGCTTGTGCCTCGGCCATGCCTACCGCCCTCCCAGCTCGACGGGTGCGTCGTCCTGGATCAAGGTGCGCGTGGTGCCGTCGGGCAGGCGCAGCATGACGCCGTCGGCGGTCGCGTTGAGCACCTGGCAGCCCGCGATCTCGTCGCCCGTGACCAGGAAGCGCCCCCCGCCCAGCGTGCTCTTGAGATAGGCGGCCACGCGTCCGTCCGGCCGCTGGAACATGCCCGCAAACGCGTATTTCGAAATCGGCGGCGGCCCGGCCTCCGGCGCGGGCGGCGGAACCCCTCCGCCAGGCCGCCCATTGCGCGGCGGCCGGTTATCGTGCGCGGCGGCGGCCACCGGCGGACGCCCGCCCCGCCCGGCTTCAGGGCGCCCCGCGCCGGCGATGGCGGCGGCCGCCGTGACGAGGCTCTCGAGATCGCCGCTCTCCGGGTTGCGCACCATCATCTCGAAGGTCGGGCGGAAGGGATTGACCGGCACGACGAGCGCCTGCGGGGCGAACTGGTTCGAGACCAGGCCGATCACGCCCAGCGGCTGGAAGGGCGCGAGCTTGACCGGCGCCGCCGGCGGCGGGGGCGGCGGCGGGGGTGGCGGCTGCAGCGCCACCCAGACGCGCCACCCCGTCACGAGGAGGAAGACCAGCAGCGCGACGACGAAGATGCTGCGCGCATCCGTGCGCATGAGCCATTTCCAGAAGCGTTCCATATCACTCGAACAAAAGGGCGCTCATCACGCCCGAGACCCGCAGCGGCGCCTGCTGCGCCGGCCCGGCCTCGATGCGGAGGTTGCGGAAGATGAAGATCTGGTGCTGTTCGAAGATCGCCTGGAAGAGCAGGTAGAGGTTGTCGAAGCCGACATCGAACTCGACCTGGACGGGGTACTCGGTCAGGACCAGCTTCTGGTCCGGCCCCGGATGGCTGACCGGCGCGAGGGGGTGCAGCGCGTGCAGCTTCTGGATCCGGCGGCTGAGCGTCAGGTCGACCAGCTTCTCGACGGCGCGCAGCTGGAGCATGCGGATGCGGACTTCCGCGTCCTTGCCGCCCAGCGCGTCCTGCAGCCCCAGGTCCTGGGGAATCAGCGGGATGCCCAGTTCCTCCGAACGCCGCGCGAGGCGCAGGCGCGTCTGGTAGAGCTCCATCTTGTAGTCGATGCGCCCGAACTCCGACTCGCGCAGCGCCTGCTGGTTCTCGAAGGTGGCCAGGCGGCCGACCGTCCGCGACCACTCGTCGTCGAGCCGGCCGCCCAGCGCCTGCTCGTGCCGCTCGATCTCCGCCAGGTTCTCCAGGCTGACATGGGCATAGGCGCTCTTGGCGTTCTCCGCGCGCAGACTGTCGATCTCGCGGCGGCGCGCGAACTGCGGACTCAGCACCCAGAACCAGATCGTGAGCATGACCACGATGGCCACGGGGATGATCAGCAGCACCTGCTGCCGTTCGGAGATGCGGAGGCGCGGCGGCTTGAAGCTCATGGCAGGCCCACCTCCAGCCGGATCACGAACCGGCGCATGTTGGGCAGCTCGACGCCCTGGTCGCGCAGCGCCTCGGGCAGCGTCGGCGGCAGGACGCGGTCGTCGCTCAGGAGGTCGACCTGGCGCACGCGCGCGGCGGTCTTGAGGCGCTGGATCATCGCCTTGACGGTCGTCAGGCCCATGTCGGGCGTGTAGCCCTCGACGATGAAGACACTGAAGTCGGAGGGCTTCGGCGCGGGCGTCAGGCCGGCCAGCAGCGAACCGCCCTCCGCCGCCGGGCGGCCGGCGGCTGGACGCGCCGCGCTCCGGAAACCGGGCACGAAGAAACCGGCGCGGGGCGCGGGCGCGGGCGCCGCCGGCTTCTCCCCGGCCTTCGGCTGCCGAATGTACGACGTCTCCTCGCAGATCATCGAGATCCAGTCGTCGGGCGAGATCGCATTGGCCACGAGCGAGATCACCTCGCGCATGACCGGCCCCCCGAGCAGCAGCTTCCGCAGCGGCCCGCCGCGCTGGCGCAGCCCCTCGCCGCGTTGCCGGATGGCCGCGATCGACTTGTCCATCTGCTCGCGGCGGCGCAACTCGCGCCGTTCCTCGTTGTTCTTGTCGGTCTCCCTGCTCGACGAGACGACCATGCTGGCGGTGACGACCCCGAGCGTCAGGGCGCCCATGATGGAGGCGGCGATCAGGTAGGGCTTCTTCTCGCGGAAGACCACCTCGCCGCGCAGTGGCTCCGGCAGCAGCGAGAGCGTGGCGGGCCCCGCCTCCAGCGCCGTGCGGGCGAGTCCGAGGGCCAGGTCGAAGTGGCCCAGCGTGGGCCGCGCGCCATGGGGATCCGCCCCCGCCGCCCGGCCCGCGCCGGCGCTCCACTCCAACGCGGCGGCGCCCGGCAGCTCGTCGGCCAGGCCGGCTGGCAGTCCGGTGCGTTCCTGCACGTAGCCCCGCAGGCCGCGCAACTGCGCCCCGCCGCCGGAGAGCACCACGCGCGCGATCCCGAACTGCTCGCCGTTGAAGGTGCCGCGGTAGGCGCTGAGACAGGCAGCCAATTGGCTGTACCAGCGCTCGGCCAGCGGGCGCAACGCCTCGGCGAAGGGGCCGCCGGGCTCGATCGTGCCCTCGCGCTGCTTCTGCTTGTCGGCCTGCGTGAGCGGGACGC
>CAZYRQ010000160.1:0-5113 GCA_964649455.1 uncultured Lentisphaerales bacterium | reverse complement strand
TTGCCAAAGCCCCCTTTGGGCAGCGTGTCCTGATTGGGAAACAGACGGTCGAAGGAGGCGAGCTTGATACGCGGGCGCCTGTCCAGCGCAACCGTCAGCATCGAAGCGGCAAACTCGCGTGCCAGCCGGGCCGGCAGCGGTTGTGCGAAGAACCACCAGAGGTGCGCGCCCGCGCCCGAACGCGAACGCTCCATGGCCGCCGGAAACCCCAGTTCCCGCGCGCATGCGCAAACCGCGGCGGCATCCTCCTGCCAGGCGTCCCCGTCGAAGTCGGCCGCCACCCAGGCGCAGCGCTCGTCCTGCAGCAGGGGATAGACCCCCAAAACAAAAGGACGCCCGGAGGCGTCCTTACCTGTGAGATGCTGTCCTATGATTTCGGGCGTGAGGGGCAGGAACTTACGGTTCGGGCAAGAGGCGCAGGCCACGCGGGGCTTCTCGCAGAGGCCGCGCGCCCATTCGTTCGCACAGGCGGGCGCATAGCCGGATTTGCCGGTCCTGGCGCTCTCGAACCGCCGCGCGTAGAGCTCGTCCCGTCCCCGGAACCGGTGCATGAACAGGGCGATCTTGGCTTCCGGCGGCGAGCTATGGTTCACTCCGTCCACCACTCATGCCCTCCCCGCCATTCTTGCTGAACCACCCATGCACATACGTTGCCGCGTCAATCAAGTCAAGCTCGCCCGACTGTGCCACCGGCAGCGCGCGGCTGGCCTGTCTTTCCGCCAGCCGCACGCCAACACGATGTATCAGCAGCGGTACGTATTCCCGGCGCCCGCCACCGACATCCACCTCGGATGCATACTCAACCATGGCCCGGTGATCGCCAAAAATCACCACCAGGGTATTCTCAGGCAAGGCGTTTATATAGGCTTCGAGTTCCCGATCCACAAAATGCATGCTGTTGAAATAGCGAGACTGGACATCCCGCCGTTGAGGCAGGAAAAGCGCCATCTCAGGTTCCAGAAAGTTGAACGGCTGATGACTGGTCAGCGTAATGAGATAGTGCAGTTGGCGCTCCTCCGGCTCCTTTTCCAGCAAGAGTTTTTGAGAAAGCTGTAACAACGTGTCGTCGCGGATGCCCCAGAGGCTCGTGGGCAAGCCTAGTTCATCGCGAATCTCCTCGAGAAAGAGCGCGCAAGTGAAACCCATCCGCGTAAACGTCCGCCGCCGCTCGAAGAACTGGCCGCTGTTGCCGTGCAAGGCCACCGTGCGATAGCCAGCCCGGGCCGCCTTCTGCGGCAGTGTTTCCCCATAGGGATAGTCCCTGATCTTGTAGGTGATCACCGTCGGCGAAGGCGGCACCGCGTTGAGCATCACGAAGTCCGTGTCGCCGGAGCCGTTCTCGTGTATGGCGGCAATCTTGAAGCACATGGCCTGGTCGCACAACCGCGTGAGAAAGGGCATCACGGAACGCCCCTCGACACGATGGTGCAGTATCCGCCAGTCGAGGCTCTCCACCTGGATCAGGACGACATCGCCCGTCAGGGCCTGGGGCGCTTCGATGGCGCTCAACCGGGACGTTGCCAGCTCCCGCTGCGCCACGGCTTCCCGTACCAGTTGCGTCTCGTCCAGATAGAATCGCTCACAGGCCCAGAGCGGCAGGAAACCGTAGGTCATGCCGAAGCGGTCGGCGCTCGCGAACGTGCGCAGCTTCTCCGGGCGGTCGATACGCCACATGGCCACGGCCAGCAGCAGGGCGTAGGCCAGCAGCGAGACTACGCCGAGTGTCAGCCGCCCGCGCCAGGAGACTGTTGCTGCTCCGGCCCGCCGCAGCAACCACCCTTTCAGCAGCAACCCTGCCAGCAGCGCCGCCAGGAGACGCCAATCCAGGTAGCTCCACTCGAAACGCAGCGAAGCCAGGCCCTCCGCGAACTGCAGCGACAGTGTCTGCCAAGACAGCACGCGCCCAAACACTGCCTGATAGTAGCTCAGCCCCTGGCTGCCGACGATGAAGATCAGGAAGGCGCCGAGCGTCAGGACGCGGGGCAGCAGCAGGACGAGGCCGAGACTGAACAGGCCGTCCAGCAGCAGCCGCACCACATGCGCGCCGATGCGCTTGGCGAGGGGCACTGGATAGTCGAAATGGAATGAAAGGGCCTGGAAGACAAAGATCTCCAGCGCCCAGATCAGCGCCACCGTCAATAGCGTGCGCCAGGACGACGTCTGCGATTTCCGACAGGTTAATGGCATGGCGGATGGTCAAGTGTTGTCTGGGGCGGCATCCGCTGCAGGCGGTGCGTCGGAAGGGATCAGTTCCACCCGTGTTCCGCGGGGCAGAAGGAACGGCAGGTTCTGCAGATGCCGCCGCAACTTCTCCGCTTCCGCCGTCCCCGACGCATAGAACTTAACGCTTTCGAAGGCGCAGACGAGATTCCGCTCAATCGTCAACCGTGCCACGGGAATCAGGGTGCGGGGCAACTGGCACCCCATGTCGAACCATTCGTCGAAGACGACCACATAGCCGACGTTGTGCTGCACCAGAAAATCGGCGAGAAAAGGCTCGCCAAACCGCCCCTCCCATTTCGCCCGCGCAATCTCGGTCGTTCCGAGCCCCCAGAGGTCGACGATCCGGGCGCCGGATCGGTCGGCCATCAGTCCCAGATCATTGATGCCGACGGCCTTGCCCTCCAGATCCAGGGTTCTGAAGATCCGCGCCATCTGCCACTGCTGCTGGTAGATGTTCGCCGCGCCGCGAGGCACCCGGCTCGTGGCCCATGCGCCGCGGAGAATGAGCGGCATCAGCAGAAACAGGAGCAGGCCAGCTCTTCCGAGCAGGAGCCAGCCGTCATCCCGGCGCCCCGGGCCGGGACAGAGGCGACGCAACGGCAGATGGCCGGGCGGCAACCAGGCGATCATCAGCAGCAGATACCCGGCGGCCATCAGGTAGGCTTCGTAACGGTAGAAGTGTCCGCATTGGCTGAACGTGACGTGTCCAACCGCGGCTGCGACGATGACCAGCCCCAGCAGCCGGACGGCCTCGGATACGCGCCGGAAGCAGGCGGTCAGCAGCAGCAGGATGCAGAGGATGGCGACATGCACATTCTCCAGCGTCACATCCACGTACATGGAGAAGGCCTGGAACAGATACCGCGCCAGCCCCCCGCCGGGAATCCGCCCCTTCAGCACCAGGGAGTTGGGCAGGAACATTCCGCCGTGCCACAGCGAATAGACACCATGCGCCACCACCGGCAGCAGGGCGGCGCCCGCCAGCAGGACGGCGGCACGCCGGCGTCGCTTGGCGAGGAGTAGTAGCGTGAATGGCCCCAGGATGAACAGCGACTCGTACCGCGCACTGGCCATCAGGAAGGCCAGTACCGGCAGCATGGCGGCGCGGGTGCGGGAGGGCGCCGGATCCTCCAAAGCATGCAGGCCCGCGGCCAGGAACAGAACCGTTGTCAGCACATGCAGCACATGTTCCATGCCGGTCGAGGCGATGACCGTCAGCGGCACGAGGAAGAAGATCGCCAGACCGGCGGCCACCCGTCGCCCCGCGACAACATCCCTACACGCGAGCATGCGGTCTACGACCAGGAGGGTCAGCAGTGTGAAGGCGATGTTGAAGAGTCCCGGCAGCCACTCCCGCACACCCAGCACCCTGATGGACAGCGCCAGCAGCAGGGTCCAGAGCGGTGAGGACGAGCCGGAGGCAAACGTATCGGGCATCACGCCCCAAACCCCATGCAACGCGAAGTTCTTGGCCATCACCAAGTGGATATAGGCATCATCGAGGGTGTAGACCCCGTGTCCCTCCGTGAACCGCATGCCCATGAAAATCTGCGCCGCCATGACTATCAACGCCAGGCTGGCCACAAGGAGGCCGCTGCGGGTGAATGAAGGGGTTTTTGCAGATGGCAGCATGTTGTCGGATTTCAATGCTTCTCCCGGTTCGCACCGTTCAGTTTCACGATCTGTTCCGCCAGCCACCGGGCCATGGCCGGATATCGGCGCGCCGCGTCGAATTCGGCCTCCGCCAGGCGCCGGGCCGCCTGCCGGTGCCGCGCGAGCAGGTCACGGTCGTCGGCATACTGTCTCACCGCCGCGGCCAGACTGGCGGCGGAGCCCGTCTCGTAGGATACGCCAGCCCCATACCGGTCGAGCAGCGACTGCGCCTCGCCCTTCAGGCCGTTGACCATCGCCAGGCCCGCAGCCGCGTAGTCGATCAGTTTGTTGGGCACTGCCACCCAGGAGTCCGGAAACATCGGCACCACCCCGGCGTCGCAACCGGCCATGCACGCCTGCAAGGCCTTGTCGTCCAGATAGCCGCGGTAGGTGATCGGCGCTCCCTGCCGGATGGCCTCGGCGACTAGCGGCCGCTGCGGGCCGTCGCCGGCGACGGTCAACGTCACAGGCACGCCGTCGTCCGTCAGCCGGCGCACGGCCTCGATCAGCGTGGCAAGGTCGTACCGTTCGCCCAGATTGCCCACATAGCACAGGTTGAGCGCCGACGGTGCGGCAGCCCTCGTTTCCGGCATCGCGGGCGGCAGGGGCGAGGCGAGCGGAAAACGGGCCGTCGGCGCCCGGCAGCCGTAAACGCGTGCCAGTTGCAGATAGGCTTCGGCCACCGCCGTCACGCCGTCCGCCTGGCGGTACGCCTGACGCGCCAGCCGCCGCGCGGGCCAGAACAGAAACGGCGCCAGCCAGCGCACACCGCGCGGCAGCAGCCGGTAGAAGGTCTCCGGCCACGCGTCCTGGATGTCGACGACAACCGGACAGCCCCATTGGCGCCGCATCCGGGCCGCCGCGCGGAACAGTCCCAGCGGCGGCAGGCTTACCAGGATGCATTCCGGCGGCTGCAGGTCGCCACGCGCCACAGCCTCGCGCGCGAGGTTCGACCAACTGCGGGCGTACTGAAGATGGCTGTTGACCCGTTGCAGGCTGATATTCGCCCGGTAGGGAATGGTCGGAACCAGCCGCACCTGGAACCCGTCCGCCACATAGACCGGTTCCAGCGGACGCCGGGTCTTGGTCACATGGTGGAAATCGCTCGACCAGAGCACCACCTCGTGGCCCGCCGCCGCCAGCGCGCGGCAAAGGAGCCAGTAGCGCATCGGGCGTCCGCCTTCGCCCGGCAGCGTGTCGAACGGGGTATTGACCCAGAACCTCAAGGCACCCTCTC
>CAZYRQ010000159.1:0-5135 GCA_964649455.1 uncultured Lentisphaerales bacterium | reverse complement strand
CGCCTGATGCCAGCCGATTTGCCTTTTCGCCCACACGCCATGCGCTAATCCTCACCCCCCGGAGACTGACCCATTACAGTTGAATCGCGCCCACGATTGCCTTGTCGCCGCGGACAGTGTAGAGTCTCCGGCATGCTGTTTCGGGGCGGCGGGCATCCGCGGACCCTCCGTCGGCCGGAACGCGCGAAAGGATCCTCCGCATGGCGGGCGAATACGTCTTCAACCTCCAGCATGTTACCCGGCAGCACAACCTCAAGACCGTGCTCGACGATGTGACCCTGGCCTTCTTCTTCGGCGCGCATATCGGCGTCATCGGCGCCAACGGCAGCGGCAAGTCGTCGCTGCTGCGCATCCTCGCGGGACTCGACAAGGAGTTCATGGGCGAGTGCCAGATCGCCCGCAACGTGCGCATCGGCTACCTCGAGCAGGAGCCCCGGCTCGATCCCGGCAAGACCGTCCAGGAGGCCGTCAACGAGGGCGTCGCCGCCTCGCAGGCGATCCTCGACCGCTACGACGCCGTCTGCGACGAGCTCGGCGGCGACCTCGACGACGCGGCGCGGGAGCGCCTGAACGACGAGATGGGCCGCCTGCAGGACCTCATCGACGCCAACGACCTCTGGAGCCTCGACCACCTCGTCGAACTGGCGATGGAGGCGCTGCGCCTGCCGCCGCCGGACGCGCGCGTGGAGACGCTGTCGGGCGGCGAGCGTCGCCGCGTCGCCCTCTGCCGCCTGCTGATCTCCAACCCCGACGTGCTCCTGCTCGACGAGCCGACCAACCACCTCGACGCGGAGTCGGTCGCCTGGATCGAGACCTACCTCAAGAAGTTCAAGGGCACGCTCGTCGTCGTGACCCACGACCGCTACTTCCTCAACAACGTCACGGAGTGGATCCTCGAGCTCGACGCCGGCCGCGCCTATCCCTACAAGGGCAACTACGAGCGCTGGCTCGAGCAGAAGCAGCAGGCGCTCCAGCGCGAGGCGCGCCAGAGCGAGAGCCGCCGCAAGCTGCTCGAAAACGAGCTGCAGTGGGTGCGGACCAACCCGTCGGGACGCCGCGCCAGGAGCAAGGCGCGCCTCTCGCGTTACGAGGAGCTGGCGCGCCAGGAGGTCTCGACGCGCGAGGACGACCTGCGCATCCAGATCCCCGCCGGCCCGCGGCTCGGCGACCTCGTCGTCAAGGCCGAGAAGCTCGCCATGGGCTTCGACGACCGGCTGCTCTTCGAGGATGTCACCTTCGACCTGCCCCGCGGCGGGATCGTCGGCGTCATCGGCGGCAACGGCAGCGGCAAGACCACCCTCTTCAAGCTGATCACGGGGCAGCTCCAGCCGCTGGCGGGTACGCTGGCAGTCGGCCCGACGGTCGTCGTCTCACATGTCGACCAAATGCGCGACGCGCTGAACCCCGACCACACGCTCTACGAGGAGGTCACGGGCGGCGCGGAAATGATCGACCTCGGCGGCCGCCAGATGAACGGCCGCGCCTACTGCAGCCGGTTCAACTTCAGGGGGGCCGACCAGCAGAAGAAGGTCGGCATGCTCTCCGGCGGCGAACGCAACCGCGTCCACCTCGCCAAGCTCCTGCGCAGCGGCGGCAACCTGCTGCTGCTCGACGAGCCCTCGAACGACCTCGACGTCACCACCCTGCGCGCCCTGGAGGAGGGCATCGCCGACTTCGGCGGCTGCGTCATGGTCGTCAGCCACGACCGCTGGTTCCTCGACCGCATCGCCACCCACATCCTGGCCTTCGAGGGCGACAGCCGGGTGACCTGGTTCGAGGGCAACTACCAGGACTACCACGAGCAGCGGCGCAAGCTCCTGGGCGAGGCCGCCGACCGACCGACGCGCGTCCAGTTCCGGCCCATCCGGCACTAGAGGCCGCCGCGGACACCAACCCGACACCCGACCGGGACCACCGAGGCAAGAGAGGACGCAGACATGAGCCATCATCGTTTCGTAAACATGCGGGGCGCCGCGGGCGGCCTGCTGACCGCCGCTTGCCTGGTGCTGCCGGGGCGGGCCGCCGACAACGGCCCCTGGTTCCTGGCCCGGGAGGGGCAGGCCTCCGCCGTCATTCTCGTCGCCACCAATGCCTCGGCCGTGGAGCAACATGCCGCCGCAGAACTCTCCCGCTATTTCAAGAAGGTGACGGGTGCCGACGTGGAATCCTCGACACTGCCCGTCGCGGGACGATACCCGATCAGGTTGGCGACGGCACATGCCTTCCCGCGCCTGGCCGGCGAGACCGCCACGCTCGCGCCGCACGGCTTCCTGATCCATGCCGACCAGGCCGGTCTGCTGATCACCGCCCGGGATCCCGCGGGGGTGCTCTTTGGAACCTACGCCTTCCTCGAGGAGCAGGTGGGTCTGCGCTGGTTCCATCCAGGCGAGGATGGCGAGTATTGTCCGCGGCGGCCGACGCTCGCCATCGGATCGATTCATGACCGCCAGGAACCCTCTTTTGCGTGGCGCGAGGTGGCCTTTTCCCGCACGGGAGGCGGCCAGCGGACGGTCGACACCTGGGATTGGATCGCCCGCAACCGCATGCAACCCCTCTTCAACGCGGCGCAACGGGCGGAATATGAGAAGCGCGCGGCCGTGGTCAAGGGCGGGGGACACATCTTTGGCGCCATGGTGCCGGACGCCTTGTTCGACACGCATCCGGAGTACTTCGGTCAATTCAAGGGCGAGCGTCGCCGCCAACATGCACCGGGCCACACCGGCCAGCCCTGCACCACGCATCCCGAGGTCGTCCGGCTGGCGGCCCGGTATGTGCTGGACTGGTTCAAGAAGAATCCCGGCGGCGTCTTCTCCATCAGCAGCAACGACGCCCGCGGCTTCTGCGAGTGCGAGACGTGCCGCGCGCTCGATCCCCCCGAGGAGCAGAAACGCTGGGGCGGCGAGGTTTCCACCCGCTACTTCACTTTTGTCAACGAGGTCTGCAAGCAAGTCTACGCGACCTATCCGGAGGCGCAGATCCGCACGCTGGCCTATATGCCCTACCGGCTCGTTCCGGTCAGGGATATCGGCCTGGATCCGCGGGTGTGGATCATCCTCTGCGACCATTCACGCTGCTTCCGGCACGCGCTGGACGATCCGGCCTGCGACTGGAACGTGTCCGGTCAGTACACGCCCGTCGGCGGCTTTGCCAAAATGTACCGCGACTGGGCGGCCTATCCGAATCCGCGCGGCAACTTCCCCTACTACAACATGATCGCCCAGTACAGCAAGGGCGTTCCCGACAACGGCATCGTCTCGGTTCCACTCGACGGAGTCGTCACGGCCGACATGCGCTTCATGCACGCGCTGGGCCACCGGGGCTGGTCCATCCGCGCGCGCCCGCCGGATGCCACCTACACCAAGTCCTTTGACAAGCCCGCGACGCGGGACGAATGGCGCGCCAATTTCACGTGGTTCTACCTGCAGGCCAAGCTGGCGTGGAGGATCGACCAGGATACGACGGCGCTGCTCGATGACTTGTACGAGAAATACTACGGACCGGCGGCCGCGCCGATGCGCGCCTACCGGACGCGGCTGCAGCAGGTCTGGGAGGCTCGCACTGGGCACTTTCTCTACCACTCGCGCTTCGTCGAGCTCGGGCAGATCCTCCTGGCCTCCGGCGCGCTGGACGCGGTGCAGGCGAGCCTGGCCGCTGCGGAGCAGGCCGCCGCGGGCCATCCGCCCTTCGACCGCCGGCTGGCCGAGGAGCGCCGGATCTTCGACAACAGTTGGCTGGCGGCCTGCGAACTCGCGCGCGCGGCGGCGGCGCCCAAGGCGCCACCCGCAGCGGCGCCCGTCGATCCGACGGGACTCTGATAACTGCCGAAAGAGGAGCCCAGACGTGAATGTGAACCGAAGAACGTTTCTGACGACGATGGCGGCGACGGGGGCCGCCCTGCTGGCGCACCGGGGCCGGGCGCAGCAGGTGCCGAACCGCCCGGACGCGCCGCCCAGCCCGCAGCCCGCCGACGCGCCGACGCCGCCGGCGCTGGATTTTGAAGTCGGCTTCGATGTGGTCGTGGCTGGCGCCGGCGTGGCCGGCGTGGCTGCGGCCCTCGCCGCGGCCCGCCAGGGCGCCAAGGTCTGCCTGATCGAGAAAACCATCTTTCCCGGCGGGCTCGCCACGACCGGCTGCATACTCCACTACCTGCCGCTGAGCGACTGCCGCGGCAACCAGGCCACGTTCGGCATCGCGGAGGAACTGCTGCACGCCAGTCTGAAATACGGCCCCGGCGAGGTGCCGCCCGACTGGATGAACCCGGAGACGACGAGCCGCTACGATGCCAAGTTCAACCCCGCCTCCTTCATCCTGGCGCTGGACGAGCTGCTCGGCGCGGCGGGCGTGGACGTTTGGCTCGACACGCTCGTATGCCGCGCGCGAGTCGAGGCGGGCCGCCTGACCGGGATCGAAGTCGAGAACAAGAGCGGGCGCGGCCTGGTTCGTGGCAAGGTCTTTGTGGACGGCACGGGCGATGCCGATGTCGCCTATCGCGCGGGCGCGCCCTGTGTCACGGGCAAGAATGCCCTCGCGATCTGGAGCCTGGCCTATTCGCTCGACGCGGCGCGGCAGGCGGTACAGCAGGAGTCCGGCCATCCGCTCATGAAACTGGTCACCGAAGGGGCGCTGGACGACGGTTCCAAGGCGATCCGGGGCGTGCGCTCGTTCTCGGGCGTCGACGGGCATGATGTTTCCGAATTTATCCTGACCGGCCGGCGCTATCTGCTCGACTACTACAAGCGCGAGCAGCAGAAGCGCGGTGCTAACGGACGCAAGGACATCTATCCGTCCTTTCTGCCGGCCATGGCCGATTTCCGGACCACCCGCCGCATCGACGGGATCTACTCGATGGGCAACGACGATGCCTTCCGCCACTTTCCCGACAGTGTCGGCCTCGTGGCGGAGTGGTACAGCGGAAAGACGCTCTGGGAGACGCCCTACCGGTCGCTGCTGCCCAGAAAGGTCAGAGGCCTGCTCGCCGCCGGCCGCTGCATGGCCTCCGGTGGCCGGGCCTGGTCGGTGATGCGCGTCATCCAGGCCGCCGCCATGACCGGCGAAGTCTGCGGACTGGCCGCCGCGCGTTCGGTGGAACGCGGGATCACGCCGGACCGCATCGACCTCCCCTGGCTCCAGGGCGA
>CAZYRQ010000158.1:0-5145 GCA_964649455.1 uncultured Lentisphaerales bacterium | reverse complement strand
CGGTGGGCATCAAGCCCGAGGGCATCGACTTCGGCACGCTCGACAACAGCCGGGTACGGATCGTCATCCTGCTGCTGGCCCCCGCCGATGCTCCGGCGCCGCAGCTCCAGGCGATCGCCTTCTTCAGCCGCATCCTGAGCGAGCAGGGCCGTGCCGCCCTGCTGGCCTGCGATTCCGCCGAGGACATGCACGAAATCCTGAGCGGGGCCGCAGCCACCGACAACCACCGGCCCGCGGCGGCCAACGCCGGCGACAACCCCCTCGCCTGCCTCCAGTGGCACAGCGTTTCGCTCGACCTGCACGGCGACACCAAGGAGGCCGTCATCGACCAATTGCTGGCACTCTGCGCGCGCAGCGGGGTGGTGACCGACCTCGCCGAGGCCCGCACCGCGATTCTCGCCCGCGAGAGCAAGAGCAGTACGGGGCTCGAACACGGCCTCGCCCTGCCCCACGCGCGCACGGAGGCGGTCTCGCGAATGGTCTGCGCGCTGGGCATCAGCCGCCGGGGCGTCGATTTTGGATCGATGGACGGCCGGCCCGCCACGATCTTCGTCATGGTGCTGATGCCGATGGATGTCACCTCAGCCTACTCCCGGCTGACTGGCGGTTTGATGCGCGCGCTCGACGAAGCCGGGCGCGAGGCGCTGATGGCCGCCAAGAGCGGCAGCGAGGCGGTCGCCGTCCTGACCCGCGGCATGGGCACCCCCCGCAAGGCGTGACCAGGACGGCGGCCACCTGTCTGCCGACTGGCAGGCGCCGTCGCCCCGCCTCTGGGCTCGCCTGTACCGTCAGCCAGCAATTCTCACTTTGGCGTCCTCCTCCGGTCGGGACGGAGCCCGACCCTCCCGTTCCTTGGAATAACCTTTGTTTTCAATGATGGAGGGACGACCTCCGTGTCGTCCGGCGTCGGAAAAGAGGCCAAATTGAGGATGGGGGTGTGTCAGCGGAGTGGCGCGGGGTTTTCACAAGGGGGTTCACAAGGGCGTGTCAGCGGAGTGGCGCGCGGGGGGCCTCTTTGCTATGCTGGCGTTATGGAAAAAAAGACCCGGAACACGCTCGTGCTGGCGCTGGTCTATATGGCCGTCGCGGCGGCGGGCCTGGTTGGCGGACGCCTGGCCACGGGCCTGACGCCCCTGCGCAGCGGACTGAACGGCTTGCAGGTGGCGGGGGTCGTGTTCATCGTGCTCGCCGGCTGCGCGCTCTTCTCGCTGGCGACACAGTTGCTCTTCGCGTTCCGCAAGCGCCCGGTGGTCGAAGGCCTGATGCTGGCGCGCCTCTACTGGCTGGTGGCGGCGTTCGCCGCCGTCGGGGCCGTGGCATACGGGTTCGGCGTGCTCGGTTCCTTCGGCACGGCCTTCAGCATGTTCGGCGGCATGCTGCTGGGCTGGTCGCTACAGGCACCCGTGAGCGGCTTCGCCGCCTGGGTGCTCGTCTCGCTCAAGCGCCCCTTCCGCCCGGGCGACCGGGTTCAGTTCCCCACCCTGGCGCTGACCGGCGACATCATGGAGATCGGCCCGATGTACACGGTGCTCAACCAGGTCGGGGGCTCGATCGCCAGCGAGGAGGCCGTCGGCCGCCACATCCTCGTGCCCAACGCCATGCTCTTCGGACAGGTGGTCATCAACTATACCGCCACGCAGGAGGCCTCGTTCATGCTCGACGAGGTGGTCGTGCGCATCACCTACGATTCCGACTGGCGCGCCGCCGAGAAGATCCTGCTCGACGTGGCGCTGGAGGTGACGGCGGAAGTGATCGCCCTCACGCACGAGCAGCCCTATATCCGGGCCGACCTCTACGACTACGGGGTTTACCTGCGCCTGCGCTACCGCACGCGGGTCAAGGATCGCGCCGAGACCAGCTACCTGATCAACAAGCGCGTCTTCGAGGAGATCCAGCGCACGCCGACCGTCGACCTGGCGATTCCCTACATCTACTCCTACCGCGCGGGACACGACCGGCGCACCGACGAGGCGCGCCGCGGCGCCCAGGATGCCGGGGTGCGGCAGATCGAGATCGCGCGCATCCGGACCGGCCCGGCGGTGCTGGATCCGCAGGACGTCGAGCAGTTGTCGCGCAGCATCGCCGCCGAGGGCCTGCTGCAGCCGGTCGTCGTCGCCCCGCGCGGCGCAAGCGGCGAGTACGACGTGCTGGCGGGCGAGCTGCGCCTCGAGGCCTGCCGCCGCCTCGGCTGGACAGAGGTTCCGGCACTCGTCCACCGCGCCAACACGCCCGGCCCGGGGGGTATGGCGGCGTCCCCAGCCCGCCGCAGTGCGGCCACGCCGTAACCGCCGACGCCTACCCGCCCGCCAAATGTCGGCAAAGTCCACCTTCAAGACTACCTGAACGATTTCACGTACAGGTTCAACCGGCGAGACTCAACGGGCCGCAGCCTTCTATTTTCCAGATACCAAGTTTCCTGAATACGTGAGTCGGCTGTCGCGATTCGGCTTGACGGTTGTCCGCGTCTCAACTACGGTTGGCGCATGGCCGGGCATGCCGGACGGGTTGCCGGGCGGCGTGCGGCGGCAGCACAATTGGTGATCGCAGTCAGCAAGGAATCGACTATGAAGCAGTTCAAGATTGGTGTCATGTCGGACGGCTTCCGCCTGCCTCCGATGGACGGGATCCGCAAGGCGGCCCAGATCGGGGCCGAGGGCGTGCAGATCTACACGGTTCGCGGATCGATGGGCCCGGACGAGATGACAGCCGCCCGGCGCGCGGAACTCCGCAAACTGGTCGCCGACCTCGGCATCGTCATCTCGGCGCTCTGCGGCGACATGGGCGGCGGCTTCCACGACGCCGCGCAGAATCCGGACAAGGTCGCTCTCTCCAAGCGCATCGTCGACCTGGCCGCCGACCTCGGCGTGCCGGTGGTCACCACCCATATCGGTGTGACGCCCGAGGATCGCGCCTGCGCGACCTACCAGACGATGCTCGCCGCCTGCCGCGAACTCGCCGACTACGCCGCCGGCAAGCGCGTGACCTTCGCCGTGGAGACGGGGCCCGAGAAGGCCGTGGTGCTCAAGCAGTTCCTCGATGACATCCACAGTCCCGGCCTGGGCGTCAACCTCGACCCCGCCAATCTGGTCATGGTCTCCGCCGACGATCCGGTCCAGGCCGTGCATACCCTGAAGAACTACATCGTCCACACCCACGCCAAGGACGGCATCCAGCTCGCCCCCGGCAGCGCCGTCGCCGTCTACCACGGCGCCGAGGCCACATCCGAGCCCCCGGCGGAGTTCAAGGAGGTGCCGCTCGGCGAGGGGAAGGTCGACTGGCCGCGCTACCTGGCCGCGCTGGCCGGGATCGGCTACAAGGGATTCCTGACCATCGAACGCGAGGTGGGACCCGATCCCGCTGCGGATATCGCCAAGGCGATTCAGTTCCTGCGCGCGCAGATGGGCTGACGACGCCCCGATTGGAGGTGTTGCCGTGAAACAGTGGACGACGACCCGGATCCTCAAGAGCAAGGGCGTGAAGCGCCTGGCCTGCCTGACGGCCTACGATGCCACCATGGCGCGCCTGGTCGACGAGGCCGGCGTGCCCCTGATCCTGGTGGGTGACTCGGTTGCCAACACGCTGCTGGGCTACTCCAGCACGCTGCCGGTAGCCATGGAGCAGATGCTGCACCACACCGCGGCCGTCGTCCGGGGCGTGAGCGGCGCGCTGGTGGTCGCCGACATGCCCTTCATGTCCTACCAGATCAGCGAGGAGGAGGGACTGCGGAACGCCGGGCGCTTCCTGCAGGAGGCCGGCGCCGATGCCGTCAAACTGGAAGGGGGCGCCATCCGGGCGCCGCTGATCCGTCGCCTGGTGGCCAATGGCATCCCGGTCATGGCCCATATCGGCCTCACACCGCAGTCGGTGCTGGCCTTCGGCGGCTACAAGGTGCAGGGACGCGAGGCGGAAGCTGCGGCGCGGCTCGAGGCCGACGCCGCCACCGTCGCCGAGGCAGGCGCCTTCTCCGTGGTTCTCGAATGCGTGCCGGGTGCGCTCGCCGCCCGTATCACAGCGGCCATCCCCATCCCGACCATCGGCATCGGCGCGGGCGCCGGCTGCGACGGCCAGATCCTCGTGCTCCACGACATGCTCGGCCTGACGCCGGCCGACCGCACCGCCAAGTTCGTCAAGCGCTTCGCGGAACTGGGCGCGGCCATCACGCACGCCGCCCAGGACTACCTGCGCGATGTCGAGGCCGGCGATTATCCCGCGGCCGCGCACACCTACGAGTAGCCGCTAGCCGCGCCGCGCGTAGGCGCGGCCGGCTTCGAAGGCGGCGAGGTTGGCCGCGTGGTGCTGCTCGGGCAGCGCGGCGCGGACCGCGTCGTGCCACGCCGCGGCGTCGAGTTCCAGCGAGGCGCTCAGGACGCCCAGCATGGCGACGGCGGCCGTGCGCGCCGAACCGTGCTCGAACGCCCCCAGGCAGTCGCTGGTCAGCATCCGCCCGCCGGGTTTCAGGCGGTAGCGGTTGTTCTCGATCTGCGTCGGCTCCATGACGATCAGAATGTCGGCCGCCCCGTCGGGAACCATCGGGCTCAGGACTTTTTCGCCGTAGCGGATGTCGGTGTTCACCGACCCGCCGCGCTGGCTCATGCCGTGAACCTCGGCCTTCTTGACGTCATGGCCCGAGCGGAAGGCGGCATCCGCCAGGATGTCCGAGGCCTTGACGATTCCTTGGCCGCCGAGACCGGCGATGACGATGTTGACGGTGTGCATTTCGGGGATTCCGTGTAGGGTGTCAGGCTTTGGCGCCGGCGTTGGCGGCGTCGTACTGCTTGATCTTGGCCGCGGCCAGGATGCAGGGACGGCGCGCGACGATCACCCAGAGGCCGCCTTCGCGTCCGGCCCGGTCAAGGGTCTCGCCGAGCGCCTGAGGATTGGCCACGTGGTCGAGCACGATGACGTTGGGCACGCCCATGGCCTTGACCGTCGCCTCGATGCTGACCCGGTTTGCGGGGCCGTGCAGGAGATCGCGCCCGGTGGCCGGATGCTCCTGCATGCCGGTCATGGCGGTCGTTCCGTTGTCGAGGATCAGAACCACGTGCCCGGTCGGCGGCGGATTGTAGATCATCTCGGCGATGCCGGTCAGTCCGCTGTGCATGAAGGTGCTGTCGCCGATGACGCTCACGACGCGCCGCGCCTCGG
>CAZYRQ010000157.1:0-5156 GCA_964649455.1 uncultured Lentisphaerales bacterium | reverse complement strand
GTCCAGAACCGTCTGCCGATCTACCTCTACGCCCAGCTGATGTGGGATCCGGCGCGCGCAGCCGACGACCTGCTGGCCGACTGGTGCCGCACCGCCTACGCCGACGCGGCCGCTCCCATGCTCGGCTACTTGCGCGCCATGGGCCAGGCCTGGATCGCCATGCCGCGCCACCCCGGCATCCTGGGCGATGCCGTGAACGTCGTCGACGCCTTCCTGACGCCGGCGCTGCAACAGCAGGCGCACAATGCCTTCGCGGTCGCCGAGGCGGCCCTCGCGCGCCAGGCGCCCTCCGCCGTGCGCGAACGCGCCCTGGAGGCCGTCGAGCGTGAACGCGTCCTCTACAAGCAATGGCAGGATCTGGCCGACATGAAAAGCGGCGGCGTGCCGCTGGTCAACGCGCCGCTGCTCGCCGCGGCCACCAACTTCACCGATGCTGTCTGCCGGCCGATCCGTCTGCCGGCCGGCGAGGCGGCCGCCGCCACCGAAGTCCGCGCCGCCTGGACGCGCGAGGCGCTGCTGCTGCGCTGGCGCTGCTCCGAGCCGCAGCCCGGACAGTTGCGTGCGGAGGCCCTGGGACGCGACGAGGGCGTGACGGACGACGACGCCGTCGAGGTCGAGATCTCGACGGGCCTCTCCGGCGAGAGTGCCTTCCTGGCGGTCAACAGCCGGGGCGTGCAGGCGGACCGGCTCCGCTCGGCGGTCGGCGTGATGGAGCCGCAATGGAATCCGGCGTGGCTGAGCGGGGTCACCATCGGAGCAGATCACTGGGAGGCGAGGATGACGATCCCCTTCGCCGCGCTGGGCGGCACGCCCACGCCGGCGGACAGTTGGCAGATCCGCTTGCGCCGGACGGGTGGCGGGCGCGAGGGTCGTCCGGAGATCCGCTATCCCGAGACCCAGCCGGCCATGCTCTTCTTCAACCGTAGCGCCGCCACGGGGCGGCAGGTACTCTACTGGTCCGGAGCACCCGAACGCGAGCAGCACGGCGATGCGGTGCAGCGGCAGGCCTTCATGCTGGCCGGCTGGGATTTGCACCTCTGCTCGACGCAGGAGACCCTGCTGGCGGCGCATGCCGTCGCCGACGCCTTCTGGTTCCGCCATCCCAGCGGGCCGGCCCGGGTGCCCGACGATTACTGGAGCCGCCATCTCCTTCCCGCCGTGAGCAACGGCGCCGTGGCGGCCTTCATCTCCTACTGGAGCATTCCGCTCGACCGCTATTTCAACGACCCTTCGTTCAAGGCCTCGGTTACCAGTATCACCGGCCTGCCACTCTCCGGGCGCAAGACTACGTATGTTGCATCCGGCGACTGGGGCGTGCGCCCGTACAACGTGGCCCGCAGCCTCACCCTCGGCTATTCGCCCTGCTACGGCCACCTGCCCGCCGACACCAACGCCTGGACCGTGCTGGCCATCGGCAACAATGGCGGCGGACAGGCACCCTATCCCTACCTGCTGGCCCGCCGCCACGGCCGCGGCCTGGTGGTGCTCGGCGGTGCGGATATTCCCGGCAGCGTCCCCGAGATGCTGGAGAACCTGGTGCACTGGAACCGGCGCATGTGCGAGACCCTGCCCGACGGCGAGCTGCGGCTGGAGTGGGATGGAACCGCCGCAGCCGGACCGGCCGGAACCGCCGCCCAAAACACTCGCACGGGTGATTTTCGCATTGTCAGCGTCGGCCGCGGCCGCTAAAATATCCGCTTCTTTTCAAGGCGCCGCCGGTCGGACGCGAGGTTTGTGCCGGCGGCACGCGGAGATCCCCATGGCCCAGAACGTGCAGCGCGTGAAAAAAGTTGGCATCCTGACCGCCGGCGGGCTGGCACCCTGCCTGAGCGCCTCGATCGGCTACCTGATCGCCACCTACACCCGAACCGCGCCCAAGGTGCAGATCATCTGCTACCTCGGCGGCTACGCCGGCCTGCTCAAGGGCGAGAGCCTCAAGGTCACTCCCGCCGTCCGCCGCCAGGCCCTCGACCTCCTCAAGTTCGGCGGCAGCCCGATCGGCAACAGCCGCGTCAAGCTGACCAACGTCAAGGACTGCGTCAAGCGCGGCCTCGTGAAGGAGGGACAGGATCCCCAGCAGGTCGCCGCCGACCAGCTCGTCAAGGACGGCGTCGACGTGCTCCACACGATCGGCGGCGACGACACCAACACGGCCGCCGCGGATCTGGCGGCCTTCCTCAAGCGCAACCACTACGCGCTGACCGTCGTCGGCCTGCCCAAGACGATCGACAACGACGTCTACCCGATCCGGCAGAGCCTGGGCGCCTGGACGGCCGCCGAGGAGGGCGCGCGCTTCTTCCGCAACGTCGTCGCCGAGCACAGCGCGAACTCGCGCATGCTGATCATCCACGAGGTGATGGGGCGCAACTGCGGCTGGCTCACGGCGGCGACAGCCCTCGCCTACCGCCGGCTCGTCGAGGCCATGCCCTTCGTCCCCGGCCTCGGCCTGCGCCGCGGACAGCGTGACGTGCATGCCGTCTACGTGCCCGAGATGGCGTTCGACGCCCGGGCCGAGGCGCGCCGCCTGCGCAAGATCATGGACACGGAAGACACGGTCAACATTTTCGTCTCCGAGGGCGCCTGCGTCGACACGATCATCCGCGAGCTGGCCGCCGCCGGCGAGGAGGTGCCCCTGGACGCCTTCGGACATCCGCGGCTCGACAAGGTCAACGTCGGCGGCTGGTTCGCCAAGCAGTTCGCCGAAATGCTCGGCGCGGAGAAGATGCTCGTGCAGAAGAGCGGCTACTACAGCCGCGCCGCGGCCCCCAACGCCGCGGATCTCAAGCTGATCGGCGCCAGCGCGCGCCAGGCGGTCGCCTGCGCCCTCAAGGGCGTCGGCGGCGTCATCGGCCAGGACGAAGACCGCGGCGGACGCCTGTCGGCCATCGCCTTCGAGCGCATCAAGGGCGGCAAGCCGATGGACATCGACGACCCCGCCTTCACGCGGCTCCTCAAGGAGATCGGCCAGCCCAAGGGCGCGCGCGTCGCGGTGAAGCACTAGTCCCGCCCGCCTGCTCCGCAGGGGGGCGGGAGTGCTAAGTCCAGGAGTGCGGGAGTGCGGGGCTGCCGCCTGTAGCGGATCGCACTTTTGGAGGGCGAGCGTCCCCGTGAGCCGCAGGCTTTAGGTGCCTGCCGCCTGTTGCGGGCCGCGCTTTTGCGGACGGCCTATTCGGGCTGTCGCGCCGTCACGGGAGCTTCCCGGCATTCAACGACCGTCAACCCCGGTCAACCCCGATCAACCCCGATCAACCCCGTCGGAGTTGTCGACGATGACGACGGGTGTCGACACTGCCTACTGCCTATCGAGAAGCCGCCGGATGCCGTCGCGGTAGTCGCACTCCAGCGCCTGGCACAGGTGGATGTACTCGCAGACATCGAGGCGGCGCTCGCCGGTCTCGATCTTTCCAACCCACGAATGGGCGATGCCGAGACGCCGTGCCAGTTCGCGCATGGAGAGACCGCGCGCCAGGCGCTGTTCCCGCAGCCAGGCCAGCAGCGCGCGGTAACCGGCGGTGTGGATCGTCTTCATGAAGACATCATAGGATCCACGCCATTTCGTACCCCATGTTCCACATGCAAGGGCACGCGGTATGTGTTGTCTCCCGGCAAATGCAGAGCCGCCTATCAGGCGCTATTGGCCAAGGCCGTTACACCGATTATGGCTGCAAACGCTCACGCGGAGTTCGAACAACCAGAAATCAAGGCGGCGGATGCATCCAGAATTGAGCCTGTGATGACAAATACACGCCCCGCTTATGCCTCCACGCCGAAGCCCGTGGACATGCCGCCTGCCGTCGCACCGGCTGCTCCTGTTCAAGGCGAGGAACGACCGCAAGTCGCAACCACAATGCCCCCCGCTCGACGCTCCTCCTTCTTCAGTTCGCCGCTATTATGGATTGTCGTAGCGCTAATCGCAGTCGCTTGGTTGATAAGCAAAGTCGTTTGAGGCTCATGCAAACCACTTCTCCAATCTTTTGGAACATTACGAAGGGGGAGAACCGCCGGGCGCGCCAACCTCGCAAGAAGCAGGGAAAGCGCGCGGGAGCGCGCAGTCAAAACCAAGCACGCCACATGCGCGGAGGATCCTCAATCAACCCGCGGAGGCCGCGGGCTCCAGTGCAGGCGTGGCGACCGGCGAGCCGGGACGTGGAGTCCGCCGTCCCCGGCGGCACGTTCCCGATCCATGCACCGTTATCGTCGCCGTACGCGTCCACCGGTTCCGGAACAATGGTCGACACTGCCTACTGCCTACTGCCAACCTGTCAACTGCCTACTCAACTGCCGCTTCCGGCGGCAGTGTGGCGGCTACTGGCCGGCAAAGATGCTATCCCACCCGATCATGTTCGTCTCGTCCAGGGCGTAGCGCATCTGCTCGTGCGGACCGAGGGTGAACTCGGACCACCAGACGCCCAGGCCGGGCGCGAGCCCGGCGCGCGCGCGCGGATCGCGGGGCCGCGCGAAGCCGCAGAGCAGGTAGTCGCCGGGCGCCAGTTCCGGCGAGACAAAGGTGCCGTCCGTCCGGACGGCGACGAGCCGGCGGCCGGGCGTGCGCATGAACTTTTCCAGGGCCTGCGCGGCGCGCTGCGTGGCCCGTTCCCCGGCCGCCTCGATGTCGCGCGGCGAGCGTTTCACGATGTTGTCGCGGTAGTAGCCGCGTGGCCCGCGCACCACCGGCATGTCCGTGAAGATCCGGTCGGCCCGCTCCTCGGCGAGCGTCCGCGCCACGCCCTGCAGCAAGGCGCGCAGGTTTTGCAGATCACGGATCGCGGCGGCGTCCAGCGGCGTCACCGCCAGCAGGGGTGGCATGGCGGTCGCGACCTGCTTCCATGTCCCCCCCACGCAACCGCGAACCTCCGGCCCGCCCTGCAGACGTTCGCCCGCGAGCCCGGCCATGCGCAGCGGCGCGCGCGAGACCGGCGGCGCCGGCTGGCGCAGCAGCTCCTCGCCGTCCACGATGAACGAGGACTGGCCTCGCGCGGTGAGCAGCAGGAGCAGCAGGAACACGACCGCAGGTTTCATCAGTAGGTACTATGACACGCGCTTTCTAGGCGCGTCAATCGCTTTCCTTCCCCACACGTAATGGGTCAGTTTCTGGGGGGGGGCGAGTGTAGCGCATGGAAAGTGGGCGAAAAGGCACATGGGAAAGCATTGGCAGG
>CAZYRQ010000156.1:0-5159 GCA_964649455.1 uncultured Lentisphaerales bacterium | reverse complement strand
CGAAACCGGTGGTTCCCAAGAGTGGAGGGACGACCTCCGTGTCGTCCGCCCTGGTGCCGCCGAAACCGGTGGTTCCCATGAGTGGAGGGACGACCTCCGTGTCGTCCGCCCTGGTTCCGCCGGAACCGGTGGTTCCCAAGAGTGGAGGGACGACCTCCGTGTCGTCCGCCCTGGTTCCGCCGAGACAGATGAAGCCGCTTCCGCCCCGGCCGCGACAGTTCCCGGCCCGAACCTGGCCGCGCTCTTCAAGAGCGGCGGCTTCCTGATGTGGCCGATTTTGCTCTGCTCGGTCGTCATGGTGGCCTTCGCCCTCGAGCGCGCCGTGAGCCTCCGCCAGGCCCATATCTTTCCGGAGGCCCTGCGCCGCGAGCTGATGACCCTGGCGCGGAACGGCGAAGTCGCCGAGGCCACGGCACGCTGCCAGGCCGAACGCTCGCCCTTCGCCCGCCTGATGCTCGCCTGCCTACAACGCGCCGATAACGCGAGCTTCGAAATGGAGGCGGCCCTCGAGGAGGCCGGCGCGCGCGTGCTCTACGATCTGCGCCGCAACTGCAAGGTGTTGGCGGTCGTGGCGGACATCTCCCCGCTGCTGGGCCTGATGGGCACGGTCACCGGCATGATCAAGGCGTTCGACGTGGTGGCCCGCTCCGGCGCGCTCGGCCGCACCGAACTGCTGGCCGAGGGCATCAGCGAGGCGCTGCTGACCACGGCCTTCGGCCTGATCGTCGCCATTCCCGCCGTCGTCTGCTACCACATCTTCCGCAGCAAGGCCGAGAACCTGCTGCGTATGATGGAGGACGCCGCCCTCGACATCCTCTCCGCGCTCCGCCACGCGGCCCGGAACGGAGCCGGTAAATGAAGGCGCTGGTCGGCGAATCGGAGGAGAGCAGCGTGCGGATGGCCCCGTTGATCGACGTGGTCTTCCTGCTGCTGATCTTCTTCCTCGTGGCCACCACCTTCTACGAGTCCGAGAAGGACATCACCATCCGGCTGGCGGGCGCGACCGAGGGCGCGGAGCGCGACCGCGTGATCGACCTGCTGGTCATCAACATCGGCGAGGCCGGCGTGATCGTCGTCGACCAGCGCGTCTACTCCGCGGACGAACTCGAGAAACTGCTGCGCGAGAGCCGCGCGCGCAACGCGCAGCTGGCCGCCATCATCCGCTGCGACCGCCGCGCCCGCCATGCCGACTTCGTCAAGGTGCTCAACCTCTGCGAGCGCACCGGCGTGCGGCAGGTTTCCGTGGCCACCCTCCAGTCCGACGAGTAACGCAATGGCGCGCCACGCCCCACATCCGCGCCGGCGCCGCCGACTGGCCCTCCTGCTGGCCGCGGGGCTGGCGGCATGCCTGTCGCGGGCCGTGGAATACGTGCCGGATGGCGAGTCGGGCGGCTTCATCCGCCTGGCCGCCGGCGAGTGCGGCAATGCCGAGGCCTTCACCGTCAGCCTCGCCAAGGGCGACGCGCCAGCCGACGCCATTCGGCCTCAAACCCTTCTCGCCCGGCGCGACGGCGGCGGCTGGCTCCTCTATGCCGGCGGCTGGCCGGAGGATCTGGACGGCGCCTACGACCTGCTCGTCGGCTGCGGCACAACCGCCGATGCCCCCCTCGTCCGCCTCCCCGGCGTCCTCCAGCGGCGCACCCGACGCCTGGATGTCGCCCTGCTGCTCGACGACTCGCACAGCATGCGCACGACCGATCCCCAGCGGCTGCGCGTGGCCGCCGCCCGCCTCTTCGCCCAGATGGCCGGCCTGCGCGGCAACATCGAAACCCTGACGCTGGTGGCCTTCAACCGCCGCGCGCGCCTACTGCTGCCCCCCACCCCGCCCGGCGACGCCACCGCCGTGGATGCCGCCCTGGCGCGCCTCGACGCCTCCGGGGCGACCGACCTCGACAGCGCCTTCGCCCTTGCCTATACGGAACTCGACCGTCTGCCCCCCTCGCGCAAGATCGCCGTGGTGCTGTCGGACGGACGGGACGAACCAGGCCGCTACGCCTTCGGACACCGCCGCTTCGCCGCGCGCCAGTGGCCGGTGCACACCATCGGCCTCTCCGACGACATCGACGAGGAGGCCCTGCGGATGATCGCCGCCTCGACCGGCGGGGCCTACCACCGCGCGCGCAACACGGAGGCTCTGGCGCGCATCTTCCGCGATCTCGCCGCCGCGCTCCAGGCAAGCGTCACGGTCGGCGAGTGGAATCTGAAAGGCGGCGACGAGGCGGCTTTCCCCGTCGACGATACCCTGCGGCTCCTCTCGCTGGCGCTGCTCGACCGCGCCGACACTCCTTCCGCCTGCGCTCTCCAGTCGCCGGACGGGAAGGCTCACGCACTCTCCAGCGCCTGGGCCGCCGATGCCTTCGCCGATCTTTTCGCGCCCGCCGCCGGCCGATGGAAGGTGCAGGGCATCTCGGGCGAGGCGCTGCTCTCAGTCACCGGCAGCAGTTCGCTGGAGCTCGTCCCCTTCCCTGTCATCCGGCCTGCGGAGGCCGACAAGCCCGTTCCGGTGGCGGCCTTTGTGCTGGATGGCAATCGGTTGATCCAGTCGCCGGTGATCGTGGCACAACTTTCCGATGGCATGGCCTTCACACTCCGCGACGATGGCCTCAACGCCGACGGAGCCGCCGGCGACGGCATCTTCGGCGCTTATCTGATGCTGAAGGATCCGGAACAGACCCGCCTGGCCTTTTCCGCCACCGGCAAGACCGCGAGCGGAATGCCTTTCCAGCGCCTGGCGTACCGTGACCTCGGGCCGGTGACGCACACGGCGCCTGCTACCGGCGCCACCACCTGCGCCATCCCACCCGCCGCTCCTCCTGACACACGCGTGGCTGAACACGCTCGCCACCCGCTTCCCCGTCCCGCCGAAACGTTCTCTCCGACTATGCCGCTCACGTTGGAGACGGGAGAGATGGGCGTCAGAAAATGCCGCCCGGCACCCTTGGTTTGCGTCAATTTCGAGACACCGCCACCCCTGCTGGATGCCGTCACTCCCGCCGAAACCCTGCTTCCGCTCGACGCCGTTCTTCCGCCAGAGCCCCCCTCGCGCGACCTTGAGCCCGGCAGGGGACCGGTCGACTTCTGGACGATCCTCCTGCTCATCGCGGCGATCCTCTTCCTCTGCTGGCTGATCGGCCGCTGGTTCGCCCGCCCCAATCTCGCGACCTCGCGCATGACCACCTTCTTCCTCGTGAGCATGCTCATGCATGCGGTGCTCGCCATCCTGCTGATGAATCTCCTCGTCCAGACCCGCGTGATCACCGTCGAGCAGATCTCGCCTCAACTGGCTGTTTCGCTGCAGGCCATCGAGTCCTCGCTCGGCATCCAGCTCACGCCTCCCGGACCGGCCGTGCCGCTAGCGGAACAAGCCGCACGCGACACCGATGTCGCCCGGGCCGCCATGGCGGCGACGGCTGTGTTGCCGGAGGTCATCGAGCCCACACGTCCCGCAGCCCCGCCGGCCCTTGAAATGAACGCGACCATCGAACCCGCCACTCACGTGATCGAACAGCCCCGCATGGAGCCAGCCAACGAGTCGACTGCGCCCGTCCCACCGCCCACCCCTGAAGCACCCGCCGAGACCCTCGATGCGGTCAAGGCGGTCAAGGCGGAGTCCGTCGAGACGCCGCCCCAGCAACAGCAACCGGAACCAGTCGAGATCAAGCGCGCGATGGCCGAGCCGCCCGGGCAGCCTATCCAGGCCACGCCAGCCACGCTACCACGGCAGCGGGCCGAACCGCGGATGCATCTGCTCGCAGTCGAGACACCACTGGCAACCGAAACACCGCAGTCCATAACCCGCGTCACCATAACAGAAAAACCCGACCTTCCAGTTGTGCCGCAGCAGGCCGTGGAACCTGAACCGCCAGCGCTTCCCGAGCCGATCAAGACGCAGGCGGAGCGTACGCCCGAGGCACCCACGCCCCAGTCGCTGCCGCTGGCGCAGGCACCCGCCGAGACGCGCCTCATAACATCACACACGACGGAACCAACCGCGACACGTGTCCGACCTGCGGTTGGCGGCGCTTCCGCACTGGCGTCCGCATCCCCGGCTGCCGTGCAGGTGCCCACACGCCAACCCACGCTGCAGGCACTCCGGCGGACGGGTACGACGGCGGACGAGACGCCCAGCCTGCCCGCCACGCCCGCGGTGGCCGCGTCCATGCCTGAACGTGTGGAACCCTTTGCAGCCGCCGGTGGCGCGTCGACCGCCAAGCCGACGGAAAACCCGCAGCCAACGGTGCTCGCGCGGGCGGAACCCGATACGCACGCCGCGACTTCGCAGGCCAACGGCGCGGCAAAGACACCCATTAGGCCAACCGCCGGCGAGGTTGTGGCCCCGGCGTCTGTTTCCCAGGCCGCCGTGATATCACCCTCGCGCGGCGCTCCCCTGCAAGCAGTCAGGCCATCGGTTGCTTCGGCGGACGACACGCCCAGCCTACCGGCCACGCCCGCGGTGGCGGCGTCCATGCCTGAACGTGTGGAGCCCTTGCCGGCCGCCGGTGGCGCGTCGACCGCCAAGCCGACGGAAAACCCGCAGCCAACGGTGCTGGCACGGATCCAAGCCAATGAAAACGTCATGCCCGGCGGCACCGCGCCAAGTCGCCGTTCCGCGCCTCTCCCGGCATCCGCCGCCGCGCCGAAGGCGGCGGCCATGTCCTCCGCGCCTCAACTGACTGCGGGCGCCAAAACGACGGCACTGATCGAAATCACCCGAACGCATCCTGCGCCCGCCACGCGCCCCTCGCTTCCCGACGCACCGCTCCCCGGTGCCGAAGCCCTCGATCCGTCCACCATTTCGCAGCACGCCCTGACTGCGGTCGCCACCGGCCCGGCACCGGCCCCGCGACCATCCAGCGTCCGGCTTCCGCGTCCCGCGCTCGCTTCAACGGAAGCGGGACTCTCCACGCGGGCGCCCGAAATCCGGCCCGATACCGAGTCGAAGCGCCAGGCGCAGTCGGCGCCGACGATGACGGTGCCGCTCGCCGCGACACCGCTGACACCCGGATCGCTGGCCCACGTGTCGGACAGTCCACTGGCCATTCGAATCGGCTCAGGCGGCGAGGGTTCGCGCCCGGTTACCATCGGTTTGGCGCAATACGGCGGTGACTGGGACTGGGCGCGCCACGCGATGACCTTCCTCGGGCACCAGCTCCGCGAGC
>CAZYRQ010000155.1:0-5176 GCA_964649455.1 uncultured Lentisphaerales bacterium | reverse complement strand
TTTTCGCCCACACTCCATGCGCTAATCCTCACACCCCGGAGACTGACCCATTACCAGGAAACATGAGCCCAGAAAACACGAGCCCAGGAAACACGAGCATGGTGATTTGTGCGCGCGGCTACGCGCCCTCTATAGCGGAGCCTACTCCGCAGGTTACGGACCTTTGACCCCACACCCCCGAACTGGTCTGCACCGCCGCAGGCGGCGGGGCAGAAAGCGCGCGCAGGCGCGCGCAAATTCGACCGCCTATCGCGCCCGCTTCTCCATGCACCCTCCGCCCCCCCCGTGGACAACCGAACACATCGGGTAATCAGATCCGTGACCGGCGGAGCACGGACTCGCTGATGTGCATGCCGTGGCGGACGCCCAAAGGCTGACGCTCGCGCCAGCCTTTGCGGCGGCCGTGGGCGATCGCCTGGTAACCCTTGGTGAAGAAGAGCAGGGAGTCGAGTTGGCAGGCGATCCAGTAGAGAAAGGCCGTGGTCCGCCCCTTGCCGCGATCCGGTGCGCCCAGCATCAGACGCATGATCTGCACAAAAAAACGGCAGTAGGTTCTGACGCCCAGGACATCGAAGCCGGTCTTCAGCAGGTCGAAGATTTGTCTCTCGTTGTAGCCCGGAGCCGGGCTCTGGCCGGAGCGGCGCGCCAGCAGACCCGCCACATTGGCGCGTTTTCGGTAGTCGCTGGAGATCACCAGATAGCCCGGGGTCTTGAGCACACGGTGACACTCCAGGATCACGGCCACATCGCGGCCGGGATCGCCCGTCAGGTAGCCGCGCGCGACGACCACGACATCGAACTGCTTGTCGTCGAAGGGAAGTTCGCCGCCGGCGCCCGCCTGCAGCACCTCCTCCTGGAGGATGGCGGCCGCGCGCCGGCACCGTTCCGGCGTCCAGCCAACCGTTGACCAGTAGCCGCCGAGACGGCGCAGGGAGAGGCTGCCGACGGGATTGGGTATCCCGACATCCAGGCAGGTCAGCGTGCCGATCTCGATGCCGGCGAGAATCCGCTCGACGGCCTCGATCTCCATCCGCAGGGGGCGATCCGCCCGGAAATCGGCTTGCCAACGTTCCCGCGCGCTGCCGTCAGTGCCTTGGCCCATAGGGAGATCCATGCGTTCCTCTTGCGTCAATTGTCGCGAACAGCATAACAGGCCGCCGGGTTTGCGTCAAACCGGCCGAACCGGCCCGAACCGCCGCTAACCGATTATCCGCCGCATTGCATTGACAAGCGCGGCGGGAAGACCTACCCTGCGATGATGTTGTTGACCTCCGATTCCCGTACCCGCGACGACGCCGGCTGCCGAGCGCCCAACGCGGCGGCGTCCAAACGGTATCGCTATGAAACCCATCTGCACACCGCCGAGACCAGCCTCTGTGGTAAGAGTCCGGGCGCCGAGATGGCGCGCCATTTCCATGCGCTCGGCTATACCGGCATCTTTGTGACAGACCACTTCTTCAACGGCAACGCGGCGATTTCCGACAGCCTCCCGTGGAGCGAGCGCGTCGAACGCTTCTGCCTGGGCTACGAGGCCGCGGCGTGCGATGGCGGACGGCTTGGCCTCGATGTCTTCCTGGGATGGGAATACAGTTACGGCTGGGCCCATCTGCTCACCTACGGCCTCGGCAAGGAGTGGTTGCTGGCCCATCCCGACCTCCTGGAGTGGCCCATCCTGGACTACCTCGACCACGTGCATGCGGACGGCGGCTTCATCGTGCATGCCCATCCCTTCCGCGAACGCGTTGAACAAGTCACGCTTTTCCCCCAGAAAGTCGACGCCATCGAAGTGATCAACGCGGGACGCGACGCCGACTGCAACCGGCACGCGCGCGACTTCGCCCTCAGCTTCGGCCTGCCGCAGACGGCCGGCTCCGACATCCACTCCACACGGGCGAAGCGCCTGTGCGGCATCGACTGCTCCCGCCGGCTGGCCGGCGGCGGCGACTATCTGGCGGCGCTGCGCGCAGGCGAATCCGTCGGCTTCGACATCACCCTGCCGGCGGAGACGCCCGCAGCCGGCTAGCGTCCGCCACCGCAAGGCCGCGCGCCGGGCGGCACACCCGCAACTCCTGGAAGCGAGCCATGAAGAAAAACATCGAGCGCGATCTGGCCCTCCTGCGCCAGCAATTTGAATCCGAGCCCGAGCGCTCGTGGCGCCCGCGCGAAATCGCGGCCGCGCTGAACTACTCCGGGCGGCGCGTGCAGACCCTGCGGCAGGCGCTCGACACGCTGGCCCGCGACGGCGCCATCGTCGAGATCCGTCCCGGCGTCTTCGGTCTCGGCCAGGCCGCCGACCTCGTCACCGGCAAGCTGGTGCTGGTGCGCAGCGGCGTCGGCTTCGTCACGGACAACACGACGGGCGAGAGCGTGCGCGTCGAGAGCGACGACATCCGAACCGCCCTGCCGGGCGACACGGTCACCGTGCGCAAGGCGGCCGGGCGCGACCGGAAGCCGACCGGCCGCATCATCCGCATCGTCGCGCGTGGCGGACGCGACATCGTCGGCACACTGGCCACCACCGGCCGCTTCCTCTACGTCATCCCCTTCGACCCGGTCTACCGGCGCGACATCGTGGTGCCGGAGGCCTGCGGCGCGCAGATCGGCGACCGCGTCGTCGTGCGCTTCCTCGACTGGGAAAACCAGCACGTCGCCCCCGAGGGCGAGATCATCGACGTGATCGGCCCCGCCGACCGGCCCTCGCTCGACACCGAGGTCGTCATCCGCCAGTACAACCTGCCGCGCGACTTCCCGGTCGAGGTGATGCGCGACGCCGAGACCGTCGCGCAACGTCTGCGCCAGCCCGGCGAACGTCTGGATTTGCGGGAGGACACCTACATCCTGACGATCGATCCAGCGACGGCACGGGACTTCGACGACGCCCTCTCGCTTGGGCGCGACGCGCAGGGGCGCCGCGTGCTCGGCGTGCACATCGCCGACGTCGGCCACTTCGTGCGGCCCGGCTCGGCCCTCGACCGGGAGGCCGCCGAGCGCACCACCAGCGTCTACCTGGTGGACAAGGTGATCCCGATGCTGCCCGAGCAGCTCTCCAACGGCGTCTGCAGCCTGCGGCCGGGCGAGGACCGGCTCTGCTTCTCCGCCTTCCTGACCTTCGAGGCCGACGGACGCATGAGCGGCCGGCGCTTTGCCAGGACGCTGATCCGCTCGCGCCTGCGGCTGACCTACGAGCAGGCGCTGGAGGCGATCGAGAACCGCCCGGTGACCGGCGCCACGGTGCCGCCCGAGGCGCTGCAGCTGATCCGCGACACCCACGCCCTCGCCCAGCAGCTGCGCCGGAGCCGCATGCGGGCCGGCGCCCTCGACCTCGAGGTGCCCGAGTGCGAGATCCTGATGAATGCCGACGCCCGCATGACCGGCGTGAAGCTCCGGCCGAACGACGTCTCCCACCAGATGATCGAGGAGTGCATGGTGGCCGCCAACGAGGCCGTCGCCACTGAACTCAAGTCACGCGGCATCCCGATCCTCTCGCGCCTGCACGAGCCGCCGGATCCGCTCAAGCTCGACGAGCTCACTGCCGCGCTGGCGCAGCTCGGCTTCCAACCCGGTGACCTGACCGATCCGCGCACGCTCACGCGCTTCCTCTCGTCGACCCTCGGCCATCCGCTCCGCGACAGCGCCCACACGCTGGTGCTCCGGAGCATGAAGCGCGCGGTCTACTCGGCCGAGGAAGCGGGGCACTTCGGCCTGGCCAAGCGCTACTACTCGCACTTCACCTCGCCGATCCGCCGCTATCCCGACCTCGTGCTGCACCGCCAGCTGGCGGACTACCTGTCGCGGAAGCCGCACCGGGGCGGGGCCACCCCCGCCTACCTGAAAGGCATCGCCGCCACCTGCACCGAGCGCGAGCAGTTGGCAGACGACGCCTCCCGCGCCCTGATCGAGATCAAGAAATACCGGTTCCTGCAGCAGCAGCTCGACGAGGGCCGACCGGTCGTCTACGACGCGGTCATCTCCCGCGTGGCCAATTTCGGGCTCTTCGTGGACGTGACCGACCTGCAGCTCGGCGGCCTGGTGCACATCGGGACCCTCTCCGAGTCGTTCGTCCGCTATGACCGTGCCCGCGAGTGCCTCGATGTGGAGGGCCGCAGCTACCGACTCAGCGGCCGGGTGCGGGTGCGGGTCGCGAAGGTCGACTTCACGCAGCGGCATGCCGACTTCATGCTGGTCCACGACGCGGAGGGCCAGGCGGAACAAACGGCCCGGAAGCCGCGCGGCCGACCGGCGGAGGCCAATGCGCGCGCTGCGGGAGACGGCGGACGGCAGGAGCGCAACCGGCCGGCGGCGACCGGTGCGCGCGACAAGGGGGCCGAGGGACGGAAGGCGCGGCATCCGCCGCGCCGACCGGAACCGGCGGCACACCCGCCGCAGCAACGGCCGGGCGGCGCCTCCCGGCGTCACGGTCGTCCGGGCGGGCCGCCGACGGCGCCGGGCAAGCGTCCCGGCAAGGCGCGGTAGCGCAAGAGCCCGCGCAAGAGCCGCGCAAGAGACGCGCCTCGGTCGCCTCGGTCGCCTCGGTCGCCTCGGCCACCCGCCAAACGCCTGCGGGCCCGTGACAGGGGAAGCAGTCGGTTCCTGGCGGATACGCCTAGGCGAGCTTCAGCGCCAGGATGGCGCGGGGATCGTCGGTGATGATCCGTTCCACGCCGTGCTCCGCCCAGTGGCGGGCCTGCGCGGGGTCGTTGACCGTCCAGACGCCGACGTGGATGCCGTCGGCCTGCGCCTGCCGGACGAGTTCCACGGTCAGGGAGGAATGGCTGCAGTGGATCCACGGCAACCGCAGGGCGCGGGCGCGCGCCAGCACATCCGCCGCCCCGCCGATCAGCGCCAGCTTCACCTCGGGCGCCAGGCGCCGCACCGACAACAGGGCGTTGATGTCGAAGGACGAGACCACGTACCGGTTCGCTTTGCCGTAGTGGCGCAGCAGATGTACCACGTCCTCGGCGACCCGCATGCCCGCCGGCGGGCGCTTGATCTCGATGTTGAGGAGGGTGCGCGTGGGCGCCACGCGTCCCAGGACCTCGCCCAGCGTGGGTATCCGCTCGCCGGCGAAGTCGGCATGGCCTTTCGCGCCGGCGTCCAGTTTGCGCAGGTCGCGCAGGTTCTGGGCGGCGACCGGCCCGGTGCCGTCCGTCGTGCGGTCGAGCGTGTCGTCGTGGAT